>DASWBC010000550.1:0-4021 GCA_036390815.1 Gemmatimonadaceae bacterium | reverse complement strand
GAGAAGGATTTTTCGAATGCGGTCAATGGCAGCCTGGTATCGCACCTGACCAACACCATCGACAACGAGTTCCGGTTCCAGTTCGCGCGCGAGGACAGGCCGCGGTCCTACACGGGGCCGCAGATACCGGGACAGGGCCGGCCGTTCTCCGACACGGGGATGGATTTCGCGTCCGGCTTCCGCATCGGTGAGCCGTTCTTCATTCCGGTGAAATCGTATGACACCCGCGTCCAGGCGCTCGACAACGTCTCGTGGGTGCGGGGAAACCACATCTACAAGACCGGCTTCGAGTACAACCGGACGGCCGAGCACCAGACATTCATCGGGTTCGGGAACGGGCGGTTCATCTTCAACTCCGTGACGAGCTTCGAGAACTACGTGCAATTCGGAAACCTTTACGTCGAGTGCAGCAACGCGGCCGGCGTACAGGTGAGCACCTCGCTCACGGGCGCTTGCCCGGCGAACACTACGATCTCAGGGCCGGTGCAGCTCTACCTCCAGCAGGCGGGAGTCAACGGCCTGTCGCTGGAAGCATCCGGAACGCAGGTGATTCCGCAGCAGGATTTTGCGGTGTTCATCCAGGACAACTGGAAAGCGACGCCGAACGTTACGGTGAATTATGGGCTCAGGTGGGAGGGACAGAAGGAGCCCGACCCGATCACCCCGCCGTCGTCAGTTTTCTTCAGTGGCTTCATCGGGCAGTCGGTGACGAACGCAAACGGCACCTTCGCGTTCCCCTCGAACGGGAAGATTCCATCGGACTACAAGATGTTCCAGCCTCGACTGGGAATCGCGTGGGATATGAAGGGTGACGGGAAGCAGGTCGTGCGCGGCGCGGCGGGACTCTACTACGCGCGCATCCCGGGACTCAACCTCGCCAGTGCGCGCAGCACCAACGGATCGATCGGACAGACAATCTTCCGAAACAGCGCTCTTACCGGAGTGCTCGGTCCCCCGCCCCCTTACAACTCATTGCTGCCGGCACCCGCCGGTGCGCCGTTCCGCCCGGACATCTTCGTCTTCGACCAGAATTTCAAGAATCCGCGGACGATGAGCGCTTCGATCGGCTACGATACGGAGATACTCAATTCACTGGCGGCATCGGTGGCGTACACCTACGCGGCGACCGACAATCTCACGCGCTTCGTCAACCGCAACGACGCCGTGTTCGGCTCGCCGTGGACCACCGGACTCAACGGCACTGCCAACGGCGTCGGCGTTCTTACCACAGTCGAGAGCTCTGCCAAGTCACGCTACCAGGGCGTGACGTTCAGCCTTGGGCGCCTGGCTGATCCCAATTTCCAGTACCAGGCGAACTACACGCTCGCGGTCGACAAGGCTGACGACGACAACGAGCGCGATCCATTCAGCTTCCGCTACGCCAACGCCGCCAGGCTCGATCGCGAGTACAACTACAGCGATCGTGACCAGCGTCATCGCCTGAATCTGTGGGCGCTGTACCATTTCCCGTTCGACATCTACGGCAACACCCGCTTCTCCTGGTACTCGGCCCAGCCGACGTCCGAGAAGTGCATCAACAACGCGCCTAGCGGACAGCGCGCGACTGCACCGACGGACAGAATCTGTGCGAACGGGACGATCCTGCTCCGGAACACGATTCGTCGCGACAACGCGTTCGCGAGCTGGGACATCCGGCTGTCGAAGCCATTCCGCGTGAGAGGGCGCGGGCAATTCGAGGCACTGGTCGAGGTATTCAACGTTTTGAATCGTGACAACTTCCGGGATCCGTCCTCAGCGTCGCTGCTGTTCAATTTTGATGGGACGATCCGGAATGGGCTTGGTGATCCACGTCAGATACAGGTTGGAGTGAGGTACGGCTTCTAGCTCTTCTCGGACATAGATCCCGGCGCTGGATCGAACGGGACGGGCTTGCTCGTCCCGTTCGTGTCGGGAATATCGAGGCAGGGCTGTGGGTCTTTATGAAGAGGCTCGGGATGGATAGCGGCGCGTGGGCGCCTTCATACGCGGGCGGCCTTGCGCCGGGCAAACGGTCGCAGCATCTCCAGCTAAGACGCGGGAGGCAGGATGGGTCAGACACAAGAGGTTGCTCCACCGCAGACAACGGAGCGCAAGCCGCGGGACGATGAGATCGACTCTTACGGTGTCACACATCGCGGAAAGGTTCGCGTCGAGAATCAGGACCATTTCCTCCTCGGCTCCCTCCGCAAGCGCATGGCAATTCGGCAGGCGAGCCTCTCGCTCGAACAGCTTCCGCTCGCGGAGGAGCGCGTCGCTTCGTTCATCATGGTCGCCGACGGCGTTGGCGGAGGACTGAAGGGGGAGCAGGCGAGCCGGATGGCGCTCGAAGTGGCGACGAAATACCTCGCCGAGGGCGTTCGATGCTACTATCGATTTGACGAGGAAGGGGTCGATCTTGTCCAGGCACTGCAGGAAGGCGCGAAGAGGTGCCACGACGCGATTCAGGAGCGCGCCGCATCCGACGAGTCCGCGGCTGGCATGGCAACCACGCTCACGCTCTTCATCGCCGTGTGGCCGTGGTACTATATCCTTCAGGTCGGCGACTCCCGCTATTATCAGTACCGCGAGGGCACCCTGCACCAGATTTCGCGGGACCAGACGGTCGCGCAGGAGCTGGCCGATCAGGGAATCATGCCGCGGGATCTCATGCTCAAGTCACCTTTGACGCACGTTCTCTCCAGCTCGATCGGGGGGCAGCAGTCGGCACCCGTGGTCACCCGTCTTCCCAGTGCCTGGGGGACGATCCATCTCCTTTGCAGCGACGGGCTTACTCGGCATGTGCCTGATTCGCGCATCGCCGAAAGGTTGGGGGCTATGCAGTCAGCGAAGCAAGTTGCCGAACAGCTGGTTCAGGATGCTTTGGATGGCGGGGGTTCTGACAATATCACGGTGGTCGTCGCGCGCGCTGTGCCTAAGGACTAAGAGTTTGATCGCTCTAACACTATGGTGAATATCTCAATCGAAGGTGATCGCGTTCATCTCGACGTGGAGGGGCTCGACAAGCTCTGGTCCCTGCGGAGTCGACTCGACATTCCCCTCGCGCACATTCGCGCTGTTCAGATCGATCCCGAGGCGGCGCGCGGATGGTGGCACGGCCTGAAGCTTCTGGGATCCAATATTCCGAGCGTGCTCACTGTCGGCACTTTCTATCAACACGGTGAGATTGTCTTTTACGACGTACACGATCCCGAGGGAACCATCGTACTGGAGCTCGACCACGAGAGGTACAAGCGGCTGATCGTGGAAGTCGAAGATCCGCAGAGCGCCCGGAAGACGATCGAGCAAGCGATCAAGCGCCGGCGCCCTTGAAGGCGCGCCCGATGATTTCCTGCGCCTCCGCCTGGATTCTCCTGAGATGCTCGGCCCCGAGGAAGCTCTCCGCATACAGCTTGTAAATATCCTCGGTCCCCGACGGTCGGGCCGCGAACCATCCATTCTCCGCAACGACCTTCAGCCCGCCAATCGCGTTGGTGGTCCCCGGGGCCGTCGTCATCATGGAAACGATCTTCTCGCCCGCGAGCTCCGTCTCCTTGACATCGCTCGCTGAAAGCTTCGCCAGAACTTTCTTCTGCTCCGTGGTTGCGGGCGCATCGATCCGCTCGTAAACGGGATCCCCAAACTCACGCGCGAGGTCCTGGTAAAGCTCGCCCGGATCCTTCTCGGTCACCGCCGTCATCTCCGCGGCGAGCAGCCCCATGATCATCCCATCCTTGTCCGTCGTCCACGCGCTGCCATCCCGGCGCAGGAACGAAGCGCCAGCGCTTTCCTCGCCTCCGAATCCGAGCGAGCCGTCCACCAGTCCGTCGACGAACCACTTGAACCCGACCGGCGTCTCCCTGAGAGTGCGGCCGAGTCGTGCAGTCACACGGTCGATCATGCTGCTGCTGACGACCGTCTTTCCGACCGCCGCCGTCGCCGGCCAGCTGGGGCGATGCGTGAAGAGGTACGAGATCGCCACCGCGAGGTAATGATTCGGGCTCAGCAGTCCCACGCTCTTCGCGACGATGCCGTGGCGATCGTG
>DASWBC010000549.1:0-5238 GCA_036390815.1 Gemmatimonadaceae bacterium | reverse complement strand
GTCATTCCGAGGAAGCGCGCGTCCGCGCCCTCGCGCGCGGCCTGGTGCACCGCGCCGAGAATCGCCTTGTGCTCGATGGGCGTCGTTACTATCGTGGTCCGGCCCTTTGCCCTGGGCGCCCGCCAGGCGCCCAGAATGGCGAGGTTGTCGCCCTCAGTACCCCCCGAGGTGAAGCAGATCTCGTCGGCGCGCGCGCCCAGACATCGGCCCACCCGTTCGCGGGCCTCGTCCAGCGCCGCGCGCGCTTCGCGCCCCCACCGATGCGTGCTGGAAGGGTTCCCGAAGCGTGGGCCGAAGAACGGCTTCATTGCCTCGAAAACCTCTTCGCGCACCGGTGTGGTGGCGGCGTGGTCGAGATAAATCGGGTCAATCGGCATTCTTGAAATTTAGCTCAACCTTCGAAGAATTTGCTCCTGACTTCCCACAGCTTCGGGAAAAAACGCTGATTGATCGTCTGCTGAAGATATTTCGAGCCCAGCGTCCCCCCGGTGCCCGACGTCAACGGGCCGATGATCCGCTCGACGAGCTGAACGTGCAGGAAGCGCCACATCGCGAATCCCTGCTCGTATTCCAGGAGCCCCTCAGCCAGCATTTGCAGCGGCTTCTGGTTTTTCTCGGAATAGACCTGCTCGAGCGTCACGCCTTCTGCATCGAGCAAATCGGCGTACAGCTGCTGGAGCGTCGGCTTCGCTAGCGCCCTCTTGACCAGGGGCGCAATCTCGCCGTGCTGCTTGAGGACCTGGAGAAAGTGTGCGTCGCGCATTCCGGACATGGCCTCGATCGCGCGGAACTGGACGCTTTGCGAGCCACTGGACGTGCCGAGGTAGCCGCGGAACTGCGCGAACCGCTGCGGCGGGAGCGTCTCGAGCGCTGAGAGTTGTCCGGTAACGATACGCACGAGCGCATTGACTCTCCGCACCGAAGTGAGTGCGCCAAGCGTGTCTCGGGCTTCGATGAGCGAAATGAGAGCGTTGAGCTCGTGGAGGATCAGCTTGAACCAGAGCTCGCTTGCCTGATGGACGATGATGAAAAGCAGCTCGTCGGGGTGCTCGGGCGTGGAGCGTGGACGCTGCAGCTGTAGCAGCTCGTCGAGCGCGAGATAGGACGGGTACGTGACCTCGTCCGCTGATTTCCTTGGAGCAGGAGCCGAAGCGCGCTTGTGTCCCTTTTCCGTCAAAACGTCGAAACCTCGAGCGACGCGACGTCTTCCACCCGCATCGTCTCGGTCGTGTAGAAAGGCTCGCCGTATTGGCAGCGGATGAGAGACCCGTAGTGCGCAGCGTGGTGGCGAATCAGCTCGTACAGGGGTTCGCCATTCGGGTAAACCTCGCCCGCCTGAATCGCATCACCGAACTGCGACTCGTAGCATTGGATTGCCTCCACCTTTTTCTGGAACGACTCGCTGATGTCTACGACGAAGGTCGGCTTCTGGTTGTCTTCGCGAAAAGAAAGAGCGTGAAGAACCTTGAGGGGCCGGTGCGGGGCGACCTTGGGCTCCACCTTTTTCAGGCCGGCGACGAAGCACGCGTCACGCACCAGCTGCGCGACGATCGGATGGTCCGGATGTCGCCCGTGCTGGGAGTGTGTGATCACGATCTTTGGCTTCAGCCGCCTTATTACTACCGCCACCTTCGCCCGAGTCTCGGGGGTATTCTCGATTCCGCCATCGGGAAACCCGAGGTTTTCGCGGACGGAGACGCCCATCACCTTCGCCGCTTTGGCCGCCTCCTTCGCGCGGACCTCGGGGGTTCCCAGAGTGCCCAGCTCTCCAGCAGCGAGATCGAGGATTCCGGTGGACCGGCCGAGCATGTGCGCGCGAACGAGGGTGCCGCCGCAAATGAGCTCGATATCGTCAGGGTGGGCGGCGATGGCGAGGACGTCGACTTCTTTCATTGCGGAGAATCTACTCGTACCGCAAGGCGTCGATCGGATCCAGCTTCGCCGCTCTCTGAGCCGGCAGCATGCCGAAGATTATACCGATGCTCACCGAGACCATCACCGCCACCACCGTGAGTCCCACCGGAACGGTGGCGTCGATGTTCATTGCCAGCGTCGCCAGCCGCCCGAACGTCAGTCCGATGAGAATGCCGAGTATGCCCCCGAACCCGGTGAGAGTCGCAGCCTCAACCAGGAATTGAAAAAGTATCTCCCGTCTCGTCGCTCCGAGTGCCTTCCTGATGCCGATCTCGCGTGTTCTGCTGGTCACCGACACCATCATGATCGCCATCACTCCGATGCCGCCGACGAGCAGCCCGACACTCGACAACACAATCATGACCAGGAAGAACACCGCTGTGATCTTGTTGAAGGAGTCGAGGATCTGGTCCTGCGTGATCAGGTCGAAATTGTTCTTGTCCGCGGGGTGCAGCCGCCGCATCTCGCGCAGCGCGATCGTCACCGCTTCCTGTGCCTGCGCCGTAGTCACTCCTGGCTTCGGCTTGACCGGAATGTAGAGCGCGTTCGTCTTGTCGAGTGTGAACTGGTGGTCGAGCATCGCGTACGGCACGATGACACCAATGTCCTGTCCAGGGGGAGAGAAGATGTTTCCGGGTTGGGCGTACACTCCGATCACGCGGGCCGGCCGCCCGCTGATGTGAATCTGCTTGTCCAGGATCGATTCGCGGCCGAACAGTCGCTTTGCGGCGTTCTCGTCGATCACGGCGACGCTCGACCCGGACGACATCTCCGCCGGTGTGAACCAACGTCCGTCCAGCAGCTCTCCGCCCTGGATCTCCTGATACCTGTCGTCGGCCCCCATGATGATGATGTTCTGGGTGCGCTGCGCCTCGTATGACAGGCGGCCGTTCGACTGCCCCCAGATCGCGGCGTAGCCAACCTCCGGCAACTGCTTGAGTCGCTCGGCCTCAGCCTCGACGAGATCCGGGCGGACTCTGATCCACTTCGGCAGCCGGTCGGGGTTCACCGGCGTCTGCGAGAAGACCTTGACGACATAGAACGTGGTCGGGCCCGCGATCTCGATCGTGCGGACGATCTGCTCTTTGATTCCCTGGACGATCGCCGCCATCGTCATCACGGTGGAGACGCCAATCACCACGCCGAGAATCGTAAGAGCCGACCTCAGCTTGTTTGCGCGCAACGTGTCCAGCGCGATCTGAACGTTGCTCTGGATCCGATCGGTGATGATCATTCGGCGCGCAATGCGTCAATGGGATCGAGCTGGGCCGCGCGCGACGCCGGGTAGACGCCGAACAGCACGCCAACGCCAGCCCCCAGAGAAAGCGCTAGCAACACCGACCAGAGGCTTACTCTTGCGGGCAGGGGCGACGCGAGACTAACCAGACCCGCGAGTCCCCAGCCGGCGGCAACTCCGCAAAGTCCACCAATGCTCGCCAGCACGACCGCCTCCACCAGAAATTGCCGGCGAATGTCGCCCGGCTTCGCGCCCAGTGCTTTTCTGACGCCGATCTCACGCGTTCGCTCGGTGACCGACATCAGCATGATGTTCATGATGACGATTCCGCCGACGACCACGCCGATCGCGACGATGGCCGGGATGACGGAGAAGAGGATCTTCGTCAGGTTCTTCCAAAACTCTACCAGCGCGTCAGCGGTCTCGACCGAATAGTCGGGCTCGTCTCCCGGGCGCAGGCGGTGCGCCACCCGCATGGCCTCGTCGGCGCGCTGCATCCCGCTCGCGACGAGAAGAGCCGTCGGCATCTTGACCGACACCGTGTTCGTCTTACGCCGTCCGTAGATCATCTCGAAATTGGGCAGCGGCAGCAGCACGAACCCATCGAAGGATTGCCCGAGCACGCGACCTTTCTTTGCGATCGTTCCGATGACTGTGAACCTCTGGCCGACGATCCGGATGTCCTGTCCGACTGGGTTCACGTGCTCGAACAACTTCTCCGCCACGTCGGCGCCGATGACCGCGACCGATTGGTGATTGCGCACATCGACGTCGCTGATGGGGCGGCCGTTGTCGAACACGTAGTCCTGCACGAGCTGGTATGGCGCGGTGACGCCGAGGATGGCGACATCGGCCTGCGTCTTGTCGCGCCACACGATGTCGGCAATGGGAGTGGGCCATCCGGATTGCATGCTGATCGCCACCGCCTCCGGAACCGCGGCTATCACCGCGTTCGCATCGGCCTCGGTGATGCGCGGCCGCCTTTGCAGCCGCTTCCACTCTTCATCGTCGAAGAGTCCGATGCGAATGGGCGTCCGTCTCACCTGGAAGGTATTCGCGCCGATGAGCGCGCTGGCGAGGTTCTCCTTCACGTACGCGTTCATGCCCGAGATGATGGCGACGACGGCGACTAGGAAGGCCACGGACACGATGATCCCGAGCAGCGTGAAAAAGGAGCGCAGCTTGTTGACGCGGATCTGCTCGAGCGCAGTGGTGACTGTATCGATGGAGCGCATAGAACTAATTTCGGCGAAGGGCGACGTGGCCGCCACAAGGATCTTTTGTCTGCATCCGACCCGTTCAGACGCAGTTATTCCTTACTGCGGCCCCGTGCCAGTCACTCGTATCGTAGGGCCTCGACCGGGTCCAGCCTCGCCGCGCGCGCCGCCGGTAGAAGCCCGAAGAGAATCCCGGTGAACGCGCTCGTGGCCAGCGCCGCCACGACCGCCGAGACCGGCGTCGAAGCTGGAATCGCGGGGAAAGCTGTCTTGATCCCGAGTGCCACCAGAATGCCCAGCACGAGCCCGATCGAGGCGCCAATGCTCGTGAGCGTCGCGGCCTCAACCAGGAACTGCCATAGAATCGCGCTCTTGGTTGCGCCGAGCGCCTTCCGGACGCCGATCTCGCGGGTTCGCTCGGTGACGCTGATCATCATGATCGCGACCACGCCGACTCCGCCAACAAGAAGTCCGACCGACGACAGGGCTATGCCGACGACGAAGAAGGTGCCGAAGAGCTTGTTGTAGATCCCCATCAACCGGTCCTGTGTCACGATCTCGAAGTTGTTCTTCGCGGTCGAGCGGAGCCCGCGGCGGGCACGCATGAGGGCCGTCACATCGTCCGTCGCTTCTTCCGTCGTCACGCCCGGCTCCGGCTTGACGATGAAATCCACTCCGCGCATCCAGGGGTTGAGGCTCCGGCGCGCCGACTCGAAGGGCACGATCGCTTTCGCCTGATCTCCACCACCAGCCGAGGTCGGTGTTCCCATCGGGCTCGCCGTGTAGTGGTAAACACCGATCACCTGGAATCCAACGCCATCGACGTTGATCATCTTGTCGATCGGGTCCGACGATCCGAACAACCGCTCG
>DASWBC010000548.1:0-3249 GCA_036390815.1 Gemmatimonadaceae bacterium | reverse complement strand
GTGCCGGCGGTGGTTTCCGGAGGCAGGGGGACGGCCAGGCTCACCAGCAGGCCGAAGATGGAAAATGCCGCAACGAAACCAGCAATGACCAGGATCGATGCGCGCGCCCAGGAGCGGAGACGGAAAAGGCCGACGGAAGTCCAAATGCCAAAGCCGGCGAGCGCGGCAAATATCGCTGCGCCCGCGATTGCAAACTGAGCGCCGTTAGGCGGTTGGGGCTGCGCCGTCGCAATGAACGGCGTTGCCACCAGGATCCCCGCGAGCAGCAGGGCCAGGATGCTTCCCAGAATCGCTACTATCGCGCTCGCTGTGAGGCCGACGGGTCTGCTCATGCGGTTAATCTATTCCATTGTGGCGTGCTCAGTACGCCACGCCGAACCGCTCTGCTACGTGTTGCGGACGCTCCAGCTCATCGAGCACGGCGACGGCGTAGTCCTCGAACGTGATGAAGCTTCGCCCTGAGTCGTCTTTCAGTAGTTGATCCTGGGTGGTGCGATATTTTCCCGTGCGCTTGCCCGGCGCGATCTCCGCGGCGGGACTCAGATAGGTCCAGTCGAGTCCCTTCGCCTCGTTGCGCCAGATGGCGAGTGCTTCGCGTCCCTCGCGCGCTTCCTCACGATACGCCTCGGGAAAGTCCGGCATATCCGCGAGCGCTTTGCCGGGCGCGACCTCGAGACTGCTCGCCCCACCGACATAGAGCACGCGCTTCACCTTCGCATCGCGCAGTCCCTTGATCAGCGCGCGCGAGTTCGCGGCGAGCGATGGTGCGGCGAGACCGCGCGAGTTGGGACGCGGCGAGATGGCACTTACTACCGCGTCGCTCCCACGCGTTATCTTCGCGACGCTATCAGCGTTGGTGGCGTCACCCTTTACCAAGGTGACACGCTTGTCGGGCGACTTGACTGCGTCCGGGTCGCGGACGACGCCCACGACTTCGTTGCCGCGGCGGAGTGCTTCGGCGACGACGCGCTGGCCAACGTTTCCGGTGGCGCCAAACACGACGAGCTTCATGATGGGATTCCTCAAACCAGAGTGTGTGCCTGATACGATAACAGAATGCGTGGAGTAGTTCATAGGCGCCAGCCGCGACCGGGATGCTTCGCTTGCGGCCGAGTAGAGTTCGCGATAAGGTCTGACGACATCCCACCCCTCGAGATTAGCATGAGCCGCCCCCCGTTCGCCTCTTCTCACAAGTGGCGCACTCTCATTGTCGCCGCCGCCGCGATCATCGCGGTATCAACTGCCGCGCCGCAGCTGTTCGCCCAGGTGACGCCGCCACCACCGCCGCGCGCACGACACGCGCAAATCCTGATACTCGGCACTGGGACGCCGGTCATTGATGCCACGCATTCCGGGACCAGCATTGGGATTCTCGTCGCCGGGTCGCTATACATCTTCGACGCGGGGCCCGGTGTGGAGCGTCGGCTTCTCGAAGCGGTGGCGAAGGGTACGAAGATCGACACCATTCCAGCTGTGTTCATCACCCATCTCCACTCCGACCACACGCTCGGACTTCCGGCGCTCGTGTACTACCACGGCCCCAATGCGGCGTTTCGTGGCGGGGGCCCGCTCACGGTTTATGGACCGCCGGGGATTGCCGCGATGATGGGACACATCAACGCCGCGTGGGCTGATGATCGCGCCACTCGAACCCAGGTGCGTGGAGGCTCGCCGTCATGGCAGGTTCGGGGCGCCGATGTCGCCGCCGGTGTCGTCTATCGTGATTCCAACGTCGTCGTGAAGGCGTTCGAAGTGCGGCATCCACCCTGGCCGCATGCGTTCGGGTACAGAGTGGAAACGCCGGACCGCGTCATCGTCATCTCCGGAGACACGCGGCCAAGTGACGCAATCGCGCGCGAGTGCGCGGGTTGCGACGTCCTGCTGCACGAGGTGTACTCCGCCGTCGGTCTTCCCAAAGCACCCGCGCAGATGCAGCGGTATCATCCCTCCGCGCATACGTCGACCTATGAGCTCGCCGGGATCGCGGCGAAGGCGAAGCCAAACCTGCTGGTTCTCTATCACCAGCTCTACCTCGGCGGCACCAGCGACGATGATCTCGTTCGCGAAGTACGCAGTAGGTACAGCGGGCGAGTGGTCTCCGCGCACGATCTTGATGTGTTCTAGGTCGTCAGGGAAGCTGATCGCGAGGTGAGGCAGTTCCATGGCGCTTAACTCTCCGATTCAAGTGGGCGTGATTGGCATCGATCAACGCCCTCGGAAGGCAACTCAATGATGTCACACGCTAATAGCGGTCCGATTCGAGTGGGAGTGATTGGCTTCGGCTTTGTGTCGAAGACCTTTCACGTGCCGCTGCTCAAGGCGACGGACGGCTACAAGATCACCACCGTGTCGTCCAGCCGTGCCGCGGATGTGGCGTCGATCCTTCCGGATGTCGACGTCGTTGCCGATCCGAAGGCGCTGGCGACGCATCCAGGAGTCGACCTCGTCGTAATCGCGAGCCCGAATGAAACGCACGCGCCGCTCGCTGAAACGGCAATGCGCGCCGGGCGCAATGTGGTGGTGGACAAGCCGTTCACCATCACCGTCGAGGAAGCGAGACATCTCGCGGCAGTCGCGGCGGAGAAGAACGTCCTGCTCTCGATTTTCCAGAACAGACGCTGGGACAGCGATTTTCTCACCGTTCGCGATGCGATTCGCCAGGACCTGTTAGGAAGGATCGTTCTCTTCGAATCCCGCATCGATCGTTATCGTCCCGATGTCCGCGACCGCTGGCGCGAGATTCCCGGGCCGGGCGCGGGTCTCCTCTACGACCTTGGGCCCCACCTCATCGATCAGACGCTCGTGCTGTTCGGAATTCCGGACAGCGTGCAGGCGACGCTGGCGAAGCAACTCCGCGGCGCGAGAACCGATGACTACTTCCAGCTCGTGCTGCGGTATGGCGAAATGATCGCGACGCTCGGCGCGGGATCGCTCGTGTCCGGGGGAAGCCCTCGGTTCGCCGTACATGGCGAACGAGCGAGCGTGGTGAAACCGAAGCCTGATACTCAGGAGGATCAGCTCCGCGCCGGAGTGTTGCCGGGCTCTCCGGATTGGGGGCTCGATCCGGATGATGCGGTGCTGTACCATGGGGCCACCGGCGACACGCGCGCTTTCAAGGCGGCGCGTGGTGATCAACGCGGATACTACGTCGCGTTGAGAGAAGCGTTGCTCGGCCGGGCGCCCAACCCTGTACCGCCGGAGCAGGGCGCGACGGTGATGGCGATCATTGAGGCGGCGTTCCGCTCCGAA
>DASWBC010000547.1:0-5197 GCA_036390815.1 Gemmatimonadaceae bacterium | reverse complement strand
GGAATACCGACCCGTAGCCTATGCAAACGGCGAAGCGTTTTCTGGATTGCCGCCATCGCCTGCGGAATCTCCGCCTCCGACGCCGCGAGCACTCCGATCTGGCGCAGCCTGTCGCTGCCGAAAACGCGAAATTGCGCAGTCGTGATCGGTATCAGAACCTGATCGTCGGGATTGCCGAATCCGCCACCGCTTCCCTTGCTGGCGAGAACGCCAATGACCTGAAAGAGAAATCCACCAATGCGGACGTTCTGTCCGACGAGACTCGCTGCAGGCACCCCGAGGTTGTCGGGAATCGCCGCGCCAAGCACGGCGACGCTCCGGCTGGCGCGATCGTCACCCGCCGTGAACATTCTTCCGTCAGCAATCGTGTACTTGCGCACGTCGAGATAATTGGCCGTCGTCCCGAGTACGGTGGTATTGGTATTCGTGGCAAGGTACTGAACCTGGAGCTGCTTCTGCATCTCCGGTTCGACCGCCGCAACGGCCCCGCCCGTCGAATCGAGTGCCTTCGCGTCAGCGACCACCATTGGTGCCCGATCGTTGCCCGACGAAACTCCGCCGGGCGCGTAGATCTGTCCCGGCTGCACCGTCAGGAGCGTCGTTCCCAGCGCGGAGATTCTCGCGTTGACCGATTCCTGAGCGCCGCGTCCAAGCGCGACTACGGCGATCACAGCTCCCACGCCGATCACGACGCCGAGCATTGTCAGAAACGAGCGAAGCTTGTTCGCCCTGAGCGCTCCGAGCGCTACGCCAATCGTCTCTCCGAGCAGCATGCTACTACCTCCTTAATTACCAGGCGGCCGTCCGCCACCGCCACCACCGCCGCGAGCTCCGCCAGCCGCACCCGCTCCGCCCGCGGCGCCCGCCGCCGGCGTCGTCGTCTGGAGTCCGCCACCTGTGCCGGCTCTGATGCGAGCCTGAAGTTGGTCACGCTGTGCCTGCAGCACCGCGGGTCCTAGCAGAGCGACCTGCTCGCCTTGCTGAACGCCGCTCAGGATCTCGGTGTAATCGAAATCGCTGACTCCCAAGCGCACCACGCGCGGCGAGTATTTGTCGCCCTGTTTCACGAATACGAACATCGCGCCGCCCGTCCGGCCAGTTCCTCCGGCTCCCGCTCCCGCCGCGCCGCTTTGCCCACCACCAGCGAAAGCACCACCACCTCCAGCACCGCCACCGCCACCGCCACCACCGCCGCGCCGGCCCGTCGACGACGCCGTACCCGGCGCTCCACCCTGGGCCCCGACCGCGCCAGGCGTCGAGCTCGCCGCACCAAACCTGCGGCGACGTGTGGTATCACCCGAAGATGGCGTCGACGACGCCGTCCCACCCCCTCCAGCCCCGCGCGCTGCCCGCGCCGCCGCCTGGGCCGCCTTCAACGAATCGGGACTGACTCCCAGAACCGGAGCGACCGTCGCCGCGTCCCGCGCATTCCGTATCGCATCACTCGGCACCGCGGGGACATTGTCCTTCCGCAGGATGTCCATCACCACCTGTCCGTTCATGCCGGGCATGAGCGCGCCGTCAGAGTTGTCGAGACTCACCAGAACCGGGAACATGGTGACGCTCGATTGCACGACCGCTTCCGGCTGAACCTGTTCCACGATACCAACGAATCTCCGATTGGGGAACGCGTCCACGGTCACAGTGGCCGTCTGACCCGCCTTGACGTTGCCGATGTCCGTTTCGTTAACGAACGCGCGCATCCGGACCTTGCTGAGGTCGGCCATGTCGAGAATCGTCGTACCGCCGCTCGCCGCGGTCGAGGCTGACGTGATAACCGTTCCCACCGACACCGGACGCAGGATGACAGTACCGTTTGTCGGCGCGGTAATCGTGGCGTCCTCCAACTGGAGTTTCGCGGTCGAGAGATTCGTCCGCGCCTTGATGACGTCTGCATCTGCGTTCGCGAAAGCGAGCGTCGCCGCCTCCATCTCCGTCGCCGTGATGATACTCTGCTTGTACAGCTCCGCGGACCGGTTGCGTCCCGACAGCGCCACAGCTCTCGCTACGGTCGCTGAGGAAAGATCAGCGGCTGCCTGGGTGTACGCATTCTGCACGGTGCGCGGATCGATCTGAACCAGTAGATCGCCAACCTTTACCTTCGATCCGACGTCGACGGGCATCTTGATGATGGTGCCCGACGCTTTCGACTTTACTTCGACGATGTCGATCGGTTCGACAGTCCCGTTCGCCTGCGCGCTAAGCACGATGCTGCGCCGCTCGACTGGAGCCGTCTCGATGACCAGTACGGGATCCGTGCTCTTCTTGCACGCCCCGAGCGCTACCAACAGCGCGATCGCAAGGCTCCTCGATCTCTGAACGCCAGGCCCGCGCCGGCGCGCGAACGACTTCTCTTTCAGTGTCATCTGCTTGATTGGAGTTTCGGGACCGTTCATTGTAGATCCCGTCCGATGAGCGCTTCGAGCTGCGCCCGCGCGATCCGATAATCGTACCGTGCCTGAATCAACGCCTGTTCCGCGGTCGCCAATGCCGCTTGCGACGTGATGAGATCGAGCAGCACAGAAGCACCAATGTTATAACGCTGCTGCTGCACCCGAACATCCTCCTCGGCTGCCGCGACCGATGCGACCTGAATCGCCACCCGCTGTGATGCGCTGCGTATCGCTCCAATGTTTTGTGTCAGCAGCTGAACCGCCGCTAGCTGCGCGTCCCGAAACGCCGCCTGCGCGTTGACCTCGGCGACCTTCGCGACGACGACTTGCTGCTCGCGCTGGAAGTTGTTGAACACTGGATACGAAAGCGAGAAGGACAGTCGGCCGTTATAGGTGAAAGGATCGCTCCCGAACCCGAACCGCGGATCGGTTCCACTGCCGCTGCGCGAATAGCTCGCGCTCAACGATGGGAGATAGGTAGCCTTGGATGCCTTCCGGGATTCCTCCGCCACGTCCACGCCGGCCTGCGCCTGCTGCACCGCAGGTCCAGTCAAGGCGAGCACCGCCAGCTGCGCGCTATCCGGAAGGGCCGCCATGTTTTCCTGCACCGAAGCGGGATCCGCTGTAACCGGCACGGGCGATCCGACGAGTCTGGTCAGCGCCGCGTCTGCCGCTTCCTTGTTGCTCGCCGCCGTGATCAACGCCAGCTGAGCGTTACCAACCTGGATCACTCCGCGCAATGAATCCGACCTGGTCGCTGCTCCGGCCCGCACCTTGGCGACGGAAGACTTGAACTGCTCGGCGGCCTGCGCCATCTGGAGCCTAGCTGCATCCTGGCTCTCGATGGCGGCCAGAACAGCGTAGTACTGCTGCTTCACGCCAAGAGCCACATTGTATTTGACCGCTATGCGATTGGCTTCCGCGGCCGCGATTTGATAGTTCGACGTGCGCAGGTCGTAGAGGCGCTGCCCACCATCGAAGAGCGTCATGTTGAGCGAGAGGCCGTCGTTGTTGGTCGGCTTCTGCGCGACTGTGACTTGCTCCCCATTCTGATTCAGTCGCGTCCCGGCGGCACCAAACTGGATGACGTGTCCCGCACTGAGCGTTGCACTCGGCAGAATCGCCCCGAACGCGGAAACTCGCGCCGCCTTGGCCGTCCTCTCGGTTCCCGACGCCTGGATCGCATCGGGAGAATTCTGCTGGGCCATCGCGATGGCCTCGTTCAGCGAGATCTTTCGAATGCTGTCCGGGGCTCGCGTGAGGCCGGGCTGCAATCCGGGCTTGAGAACCTGGGCCCCCAATGTGGGAACCGCCAGGAATACCAGCGCTATGGCCGAGAGTAGTCTCATCGGCGTCTTTGGAATGAACGACATATGAAAGAAGACGGGGCTCGTTGAATACGAAAGGGCCGCACCAGACCGCGACCATTCAATAAATACGCCCAGACTTGCCGTTCTGCTGAGGTGGCGCCCCTAACGTGCCACCGTTGACAACATTCGCTGCCTGAGCGACGCCAGCCGGCGCCGCACCGATCCGTCCATGACAGTGTCTCCCACCTTCACGATCACCCCGCCCAGAATCCCCGGGTTGAGGGAGATGTGGGGGACGACGCGCTTGCCGAACAGGCGGCCCAGCTGCCGCGCCAGCGCATCCTTCTCCGGCCCAGCCAGCTCGCGCGCGACCGTCACATTGACGTGAACCCGGTCCTCCGACTCGTCGATCAGATTGCGGTACGCCGATGCAATCTCCGGAATCAGCATCTGGCGGCGCTTCATGATTACAGTCTCGAGGAAGCGCATAAAAGGCTTCGGAGCCCCGAGCCCCAGCGCCTTCTCAACGATCTCGATCTTGCGCGCTGCGGACAGCTTCGGCGACTCGAGAAACGTCCTCAGCGTCGGATCCTCGAGCATCCCGACGGAGATCGCCTCGATCAGCGCGCCCCACTCCTCCTGCTCGTCGCTCTTCCGAGCGAGCGTCAGGAGAGCCTCGGCGTAGTTGCGGCCGATTCGTTCGTCGTTCATCCGCGCTTGGTCTCCGTCACCGGAATCGAAGAGAGAAAGCTTTCGACGATCTTCCTGTTCGCCTGGTCGTCGAGATTCTTCTCGATCACCTTGCTCGCGCCGGCGATTGCCAGCTCGATCGCCTCGCGTCGCAGCTCGGCGATCGCCCGCTCCTTCTCCTGCTCGATCTCGCGGCGGGCGCGCTCCAGCATCTGCTGCTGCTGCTGGTGCGTCTCCTCGATCATTTGTGCGCGCAGTTTCTCACCGGCCTGTCTGCCTTCGACGATGATCTTCTGAGCCTCCACCCTCGCCGCCTCGATCTGCTTGAGCTGCTCGGCCAATGACCGGGCGGCCTCCTCGCGGTCACGCTTTGCTCCCTCGATCGCTTCCTCGAGCGCTTTTTCGCGCGCCTCGACCGCGGCCGTGATCTTCGGGAATACCAGCTTCCCGAGGATTGCGAACAGGATCACGAAGATGATGAGCGTCCAGAACATCAACCCGCCGGTAGGCGTGAGAAGATCGCCCGAGGGCGCGGCTTCTTCGGGAAGTGCGTTGGCCGCAGTGGGAACGTGCTGCAGGAGCGCGAAAATGAATGTCGTCATTGAGTAATTGACCGTAAGTCAGTGGCGTGGCCGTGGCGCGATGAAGCGCCACGGCCCACACTGTGTTGCTAGAATTTTTTCTGAATCAGGAACGAGATGACGACCGCGAACAACGCCACACCTTCGACGAGTGCCGCGAAGATGATCGCGCCCGTCTGAATGCGCGCGGCCATCTCGGGTTGACGTGCCATTCCGTCCATCG
>DASWBC010000546.1:0-2442 GCA_036390815.1 Gemmatimonadaceae bacterium | reverse complement strand
CATTTTCGTGGGCGCGGTGCAGGCGGTCGCGATGCCCGCGCTGGCGCTCTTCTACAATCTGCGGTTGGGCGACGTCGTCGCCCCGCTGATCGCGATCGCCATTCTCGCCGCCATTGGCCTGGTCGCCGTCGGAACGCTGTTCAGCGCGATGGCCGTCAACACACGGCTTGCAGAGCTGCTGCTGCCGATGCTCGCGCTTCCATTCTTCGTGCCGATCGTGATCGCCGCGGCGCAGGCGACGGCGAAGCTGCTGAGCGGACGTCCTGTCGTCGAGGTGGGGGCGTGGCTCAAGCTGCTCCTGGCGTTCGACATCGTGTTCGTGGCGGCGTGCACTCTGGCGTATCCCTTTACGGTTGAAGACTGAAGCAACTTCAGTTGGCAGTCTCGAAGAAAAGTTGCCAGCAGGCACAGGTCTGAAGCGTCGCTTAAATTGTTGATTCGGTGGCATACCGTCGCCGACCATCCGCCCGCAAATGCACTTCGTATCGACATGAAGATCTCCTGGCTTGCCACCCTCGCCGGTGCGGCGGTGATCGCCACAGTCATTCGGGCGGTGTTCTTCACCCCGCTCGAGGCAAGGCAGGGAGCAGCGCAAAAGATTTTCTACATTCACGTTCCGGCGGCGTGGGTCGCGTTTCTCGCTTTCTTTCTGGTGGCGATCGCGAGCGGCGTCTATCTCTGGCTCCGCGACCCGCGCCTTGACCGGTTCGCCGAGAGCTCCGCTGAAGTCGGTGTAGTGTTCACAACCGTGGTGCTGATCACCGGGCCGCTCTGGGCGAAGCCGATATGGGGGACTTTCTGGGCGTGGTGGGACGTCCGCCTTGTGTCGACGCTCTTTCTGTGGTTCATCTATGTTTCGTATATCGTTCTCCGCGGCGCAATCGAATCGCCGGAGCTTCGTGCTCGCTATTCAGCCGTCCTCGGCATCCTTGGAGCGCTCCTCATTCCGTTCATCCACCTGAGCGTTTACCTCTTCGCCACGATGCACCCCATGCCGATCGTGGGGAAGCCGAGCGCGCCCTCGCTTCCGATCGAAATGCTGATAACTCTGATGATGTCGCTGGTGTCGTTCACGCTCCTCTATTTCGCATTCGTGCGCGCGCGCTATAACTATGCTGTCGAGCGGGACTCGGCTGCCGCGAGGGCTGAACACGATGCCTGAGACATCAGCGTACTTTCACGCCGCCTACACGATCGCGCTCGGCATCTACGTGGCTTACGCGCTGAGTCTCTATGTGCGACGCCAGCGCGTGCGAGGGAAATAATGTCGGCTAACCTGTTCGCATCACCCGCGATTCCGACGGAGATCTCAGATCCCGTCAACGCGCGCATCCTCGCGGTTTCGGAGGATCGCATCTCCGGCTTCATCGAGGAGCCGTTCGCCGCTATCGGAGCGGCGACCGACCTCTCAGAGGAAGTGGTCATAGAGCGCTTGCGCGCAATGCTGTCCGCCGGTGTCGTCAGGCGGATCAGGCAGACGCTGATGGCGACCAACCTTGCGCCCGGGGCGCTCGTCGCGTGGCGCGTAGCCGCGGACAATCTCGACTCCGCCTTCAACTACATGGTGAAGGAGGACCCATTTTCAGGGCACGTCGTGATTCGCTCGACCGATGCTGAGACTCCGGGCTCGGTCTACAGGTTGTGGACGACGCTCAAAGTGCCGCAGGGATTCTCGATGCAGCGGCACTGCGAATTCCTGGCGGAGAAGGTGGGTGCTGACGCTTTTCGAATCATGCCCGCGAAGCGTCTCTTCGCGCTTGGTGTCGGGCACGTGCGCCGTCGAGGTATGGACCCGGGATCGAGAAGCGATGAACCGGGACGCGTCCTCGACACCAACATCGTCGAGCTGTCACCGCTGGAGTGGCGCGTGCTCACGGCACTCAAGCGGGAATTTACAGTCGAGGAGATCGCGCCCAATCCATGGCGCAGCCGCGCAGAAGAAGCGGGAGTGTCGCCGGACGACTTCGCTCGTATCGCCCGCTCATTGAGCGCGCGCGGAGTGATCGGGAGATTCTCGACGTTCCTCGAGCACGTGAAGCCATCGGCTCGCGGAGAACGTGTCACGAGGTACAACGCGCTCTTCCATTGGAGAGTGCCGCCGGACAGAGAGATCGAGGCGGGCAAAGAGATCGGCCGCCACCACATACTCACGCACGCATACTGGCGCGAAGGCGGACCCGAGTTCGCGAACGTGAACGTCATGGCGGTGGCGCACGGCACCGACAAGGCGATCGTGCTGGAGCACAAGGCGGCCATCGACCGGCATCTCGACCAAGCCGGTATTCCGGTCTCGTACACGAACGTGTTTTGGGGCGGGCGCAGCGAGATCAAGCCATCGGAAATCTCCCCCGTCGAGTACCAGGCGTGGGCGCGTCGTGTCGGACTGTCGACCGTAGCCGAAGTCGGCCAGCGGGAGATGGAGCAGCAGGAAATGGAGCGGCA
>DASWBC010000545.1:0-3994 GCA_036390815.1 Gemmatimonadaceae bacterium | reverse complement strand
CGCAAGGCGCACGTTCGTTCGGCCCCTCGTGGAGCTAGCGGCCGCCGCCGACCGATTTGGAAGTACGGGGTTCTCACCGCCAGTCCACTTTCGCACCGGTGACGAGTTCCAGGCTCTGGCGGACTCGTTCAATCGATCGGTCGATGAACGGAGGCAAAGCGAGGAGCTCCTGCGTCAACGGCTGGAGGCCGACGACGCAAATCGCGCCAAGAGCGAATTTCTCGCCAACATGAGCCACGAGATTCGGACACCGATGAATGGCGTTCTCGGCATGCTCGAGCTGGCCCTCGATACCGAGCTTTCGCGCGATCAGCGTGACTACGTCACCACGGCCCGAAGCTCCGCTGAATCGCTCGTCGACATCATCAACGACATCCTCGACTTCTCCAAGATAGAGGCCGGCCACCTGGCGCTCGATTCATCGCACTTCAGGCTCGGCGAGAGCATTGCGGACACCATCAGCACGCTCGGACACCGTGCCGACCAGAAGGGGCTCGAATTCGGACTGGAAATAGCATCCGACATTCCCGATGCGCTGATCGGCGATGTCGGAAGACTGCGCCAGGTAATCATCAACCTCGTTGGAAACGCGATCAAGTTCACCGAGCAGGGCGAGGTTACCATTCGCATCGAAGTGGAGAAGTCCGAAGAAAACTTCGCGATGCTTCACTTCTTCGTCGCGGACACAGGCATCGGAATCGAAGCCGGGAGTCAGGAGCGTGTTTTCGAAGCCTTTCATCAGGCGGACGCTTCGACGACACGACAGTACGGCGGAACGGGGCTCGGCCTCGCCATTGCGTCACGCATCGTGACGTTGATGGGCGGCCGCATAGGGCTCATGAGTGAGCCCGGCAAAGGAAGCGTATTCGATTTTACCGCTCGCTTCGGGATTCAATCCGCGGATACGGTTCCGCAATCCGTCGTCCCCAGCAGGTTGTCGAATCTCCATGTGCTCGTAGTCGACGACAACGCGACCAACCGGAGGATTCTCGATGGAATTCTTCGCAGCTGGGGCATGCAGCCTACTCTCGCTGCAAGCGGCAGCGAGGCCCTGAAGATCCTGTCTGGAGCAGATCGGAGCACGGAGGAATTCGCGCTGATACTCACGGACGCCCGCATGCCGGTAATGGACGGCTTTCAGCTCGTCGAGCGTATCCGTCAATTGCCGTCGTTAAAGCCGGCCACTGTCATCATGCTCAGCTCGGTGCACAACGCCGAGGACGTCGTACGGACACGCGAACTTCGGCTTTCGTCGTACTTGACCAAACCAGTGCGACGGTCTGCTCTGCTCTCGGCAATTACGGAAGCGCTGTTGGGGTCGCCTGCTCTCGCCGACGAAGCAGTTGTCCCGCTCGCCAAACCCGCGCGGGGCAAGTCACTCAGGGTTCTCGTGGCTGAAGACAATGCCGTCAATCAGAAATTGGCGTCGAGCATACTGCAGCGCGCGGGGCACAATGCTATTTTGGTTATCAATGGGCGCGAGGCGGTGGCTGCGGTGGAGCGCGAACGATTCGATGTGGTGCTCATGGATGTTCAGATGCCCGTCATGGGTGGATTTGAGGCCACCCACTTGATACGCGAGCTCGAAAGAGGTTCGGGAAGAAGAACACCGATCATTGCGGTGACCGCTCACGCGATGAAGGGAGACCGGGAAGCCTGTTTCGAGGCAGGCATGGACGGCTTCGTACCCAAGCCAATTCAGTCGGCGAACCTCCTGGAAATGCTCGAGCGGCTCGGCACGGGACCGATGCCCGAGCCGAAGGCTCAAGCGGCAACCGCGGACACCGGATGTTCGGACGCACTGGATGAAGTCGCCCTGATGAAACTGGTTGGGGGCAACCGGGAACTCGCCGGCGAGCTGGCCGAGCTCTTTCTCGAGGACCTCGAGCCCCGGGTGACCCAGATCACCGCCGCGGTAGCTGAACGCGACGCCGACCGTTTGCGCGCGGGCGCTCATGCGCTTCGCGGTTCCGCGGGGACCCTGAAAGCCGAAATCGTGTCGACGGCAGCTGGCGTTCTCGAGGCGATGGGTCGCTCCGGCGAGCTGGTCGGAGTGCAACGCGCTCTGGCGGATCTGAATTCCGCGCTCGCGAGTCTACGCCCGCGGCTCGTCCTTCTGGCGGGAAGAGCATAGTGGCGACGGTTCTCGTGGTCGACGACGATCGCGTCGTCTCGCACCTGGTCGTGAGTCTTCTCAAGGAAAAAGGACACAAGACGCTCACCGCCTTCGATGCGGTTCAGGCACTAATGCAGGCGAAGCGGACGCCGCAAGTCGATGCAATTGTGCTCGACGTCAACATGCCGGGCGGGTCGGGCGAGGAAACTCTGCGAAAGCTCAAGACCATGTCCCAGACATCCGAGATTCCCGTCATCATTCTGAGCGGAAGCATAGATGCAAAGGGCCAGGAGCGGGTGCGTGTGCTTGGAGCTGCCGCGGTCCTGTTGAAGCCGCTCGTTCCCGAGCAGCTTCTCGAGGCGCTCACCGCCGCGCTCTGAGCCAGGGGCCGGCCCCGCGGGGTGACTGGCGTTTGCGTACTGTCGTTCGGCCGCTCGCATCCGCTCTCTGTCGGCGGTGGCCGTGTAAGTTTCAGGGGAGAGCCGATCCAATGACAGCATCCTCCCCAGCTCAAGCCAAATCAGCGTCGCCAGCCGTGGTCCTCCTCAGTGGAGGACTCGACTCGACGACCGTGCTCGCGATCGCGCGAAGCGAAGGGTTTGCCGTTCACGCGCTCACTTTCAGCTACGGCCAGCGCCACTCCGCCGAGGTCGACGCGGCGAAGAGAATCGCGCGAAACGCCGGCGTCTTGCGCCATCATGTCGTGGAAATCGATCTCGCGCTCTTCGGTGGATCAGCGTTGACGGCCGACATACCGGTCCCCAAGGATCGGGATCTCACCCCGTCGTCGCGCTCCGCGAAAGAGATTCCGGTTACCTACGTCCCGGCCCGGAACACAATCTTCCTCTCCTACGCGCTGGCGCTCGCAGAGGTCGTCGAGGCGTCGAACATCTTCATCGGCGTGAACGCGCTCGACTACAGCGGCTACCCCGACTGCAGGCCCGAGTACATCCAGGCGTTCGAGAAGATGGCGAATCTCGCCACGCGCGCGGGGGTCGAAGGAAGTACGCGCGTCGTGATCCGTACTCCACTCATCTCGCTCTCCAAGGCCGCGATAATCAAACTCGGCGCCTCACTCGGCGTCGACTATTCCCGGACCACGAGCTGCTACGATCCCGGGCCCGGCGGCGAAGCGTGCGGACGATGCGATGCTTGCCAGCTCCGCCTGAAGGGATTCAGCGAGGCGGGACTCGAGGATCCGATCAGTTACGCGACCGCGAGAAGTGCGACGGGAGGCGGAGCGCGTTGACCTACACTGTGAAAGAGATTTTCTACACGCTACAGGGCGAAGGCGCGCAAACCGGCCGCGCGGCGGTGTTCTGCCGCTTCTCCGGATGCAACCTGTGGTCGGGGCGCGAGGAGGACCGGTCGCGCGCGGTGTGCCAGTTCTGCGACACCGATTTCGTGGGAACAGGACCGGACGGCGGCAGATTCGGGAGCGCCGAAGAACTTGCGGACGCGATCGATCGATGCTGGGAAGGAGAGGATCGCGGCGCGGGCGAGAGCGATTCGTCGCGCCCAGCCGGATCGCCGAAGAAGTACGTGGTCTGCACGGGGGGAGAGCCGCTGCTGCAGGTCGACGAAAATCTGATTTCCGAGCTGCACCAGCGAGGCTTCGAGGTCGCTGTCGAGACCAACGGCACCAGGCCCGCGCCGCAATCACTCGATTGGATCTGCGTCAGTCCCAAAGCGGGCGCGCCGCTGGTGCAAATGACCGGCAGCGAGCTGAAGCTCGTCTACCCTCAGGACAACGCGCCGCCGGAAAAGTTCGAGCAGCTCGACTTCCGCCACTTTTTTCTCCAGCCGATGGACGGGCCCTCCACGGCAGCCAATACCGAGCGCGCGATCGAATATTGCCTACGGCACCCGCGCTGGCGG
>DASWBC010000544.1:0-1824 GCA_036390815.1 Gemmatimonadaceae bacterium | reverse complement strand
GACCCCATCAGCCGGTCGGCGACATCGGCCGCGACGAGCTTCGAGTGCCGAATCTCCTCAACCGGAAGCACGGCCAGATACGCCAGGTTCGCCAGCAGATATAGGCCGATGATTATCAGCGTACCGTAGATCAGAACGCGGGGAAGATTTCTTTCCGGGTCCTTCACCTCTCCGCCGACGAAGCTGACGTCGGCCCATCCATCATAGACCCAGAGCACCGAGACGAGAGCCAGTCCAAAGCGCCCGAGCGAAAAACTTCCCGACGGCACCGCGGGCGAGAAGTGGCCACCCGTCTGCGGCAATCCGATCACTAGAGCGAGTATGATGATCAGGAGCAGAGCTCCGGTCTTGGCCAGCGTCGTGACGTTCTGCACCAGCGAGCCCCACTTGAGGCCAACGTAGTTGAACGTCGCCGTTATGAGGATCGCGGCGGCCGCGATGTAGTGAACGTACCTGCTGTAAGGCTCGACCCGCGGGTCGTGGCCGAGCACGCGAAGAAGATATTCCGAGAAGGTGGTCGAGATGGCACCGAGCGCCGCCGCGCGAATGATCACGAGCTCGGACCAGCCAAAGAGAAAAGCGGGCAGCCGTCCCCACGATTCGCGGATGAAGACGTACACTCCGCCGGTGCGTGGGAATACGCCCGCAACTTCGGCGAGCGTCAGCGCACCGCAGAGCGCAAAGATACCGCCGGTCAGCCAGATCGCGAGGAGCGGGAGTGGACCGGGAAGCTTGTCCGCAATGCCGGCCGGCGAGCGAAAAATTCCAGACCCAATCGTCGAGCCAACGAGAACCGCTACGGCGCTCCACAGTCCGAGCCGACGTGGAAGCGACGAGGCGCGCGCGAACGTCGAGTCCGCAGGCAACGATCGCGATGAAGAATCAGCGAGGATCGGGTCGGTCATTCGCATACGCTAGTGCAAAGCATCTGGATTCGCGAGTAGCTTTATGAGCGCGGCGATTTTTGCGATTTTTTTTCCGCGCGTCCCCGCACACTTCAATTGTCGCCAATGAATCAGCCGCTGGCTGAGACAATCTTCTGGGTCGCCGCGGTTGCATGCGTGATAGCCGAAGTCGCGATACTGCGATCCACCTTTGCTGCGCAGCGGCCGAACAGATCGGAGCTGGTTCCGGCTTCGTCACGAAGCGCTGAGCTCGCGTGGGCGGTCATTCCAGCGCTGGCGCTCTGTGCCGTTCTGGTAGCCACATGGCAGAGAATCGACGCGCGACAGAGCCACATGCAAATGATGGATCACTCCAGCATGCGGCACTCGATGCGGATGCCATCGGTGACGCCAGCAGCGCCGCCCAGCTGAGATGGTAACCATCAGGAGACTTGGCTACCTCGCCGTCGTCATCGGGTTCGCGCAGGTGGTGTTCGGAGCGATCGTCCGGATCTCGGGCTCGGGAATGGGTTGCGGCGATCACTGGCCGGATTGCTACGGATCCTTCACGCCCGCGCAGGGCGGACCAAACCTTCTCGTCGAGATCTCGCACCGTTATGGCGCCGTCGCGCTGTCGCTCGCGATCGTCGCGCTGGTCGGCGTCACGTGGCTCAAGCGCAACGAGCCTGGCGTTGGCGGAGCGGGCGGAGTGCTTCGCCCTTCGCTGCTGGCGATCCTCCTCGTGATCGTCGCCGCGCTCTTTGGCTTCGTCACGGTCAAGATGCAGCTGAGTACATGGGTGGTGGTCACGCACCTCGCGATCGCGATGTCGCTGCTGGCAGTGCTCGTGATCGTCGTCGTGCGCGCCGGTGGTTTTGGCGCCGGCAGGGTGCCTGCTCGCTACGCGCGGACCCTGCGCTCGGGCAGAGCGGCCGCCGGA
>DASWBC010000543.1:0-5210 GCA_036390815.1 Gemmatimonadaceae bacterium | reverse complement strand
ACGACTGAGATTCACCCGCCCGCCGGCGTGGCGAGAAGAATCAGGCACCTTTGCGGGGTCGTCATTGCCTGGCTGATACTGATCTACATAGCTCTCGTCATTGCGATTCGACCGTGGAGCATCCAATGGGGGACGACGGCGGCCGAGCGTGCAATGGCGCTGCCAGGAGATCGGCTGGTGCCTGTGGCGCACTATCACATCGATCACGGCATCACGATCAACGCGCCGACAGCCGCCGTGTGGCCGTGGCTCATTCAGATCGGCCAGGATCGCGGTGGATTCTACAGCTATTCCTCGCTGGAGAATGCAATCGGCGCGCGAGTGAGTAATGCGGAGCGCATCGTTCCCGAATGGCAGTCGCGCCGTGTCGGCGAGCTCGTGCGCTCTGTTCCGCCCAATTGGATGGGCGGTCGGTTCGGCCCCGATCTCGGTTGGAGGATTCTCGAGCTGATTCCGGGTCAGGCCCTCGTTCTCGAAGGTTGGGGGGCATTCGCGCTCCTTTCGATCGACGACAGCACCACCCGCCTGCTGATTCGCACGAGAAGCCCGGGGTTACCGCGTATCGGGACCGTTGTCCTGTCGCCTCTTGACCTGCTGGCGTTCGAGCCCGCCCACCTCATCATGGAGAGGCAGATGCTGCTTGGCATCAAGAAGCGCGTGGAGCGGAGTCAGGACAAGACGTTTTTTGTGGAGCAACAAGTCCCTTAGACTGAGGAGGAAAGATGTCACCAGTTACAAGAGTTGTGCGGCGCCGCCTGGCGCCACTGCCACAGGTTTTTGCTTCAAGTGGATTGCCGGACGTGTCGCAGATGTTGGAGAATGCGCTCGGTTTCTTCCCGGAAATCTCAGGAGTGACGGAGCTGACGAAGGCAGGCCCATTCCCGACGCTGAACGTGACCGAAGATCCGACGGCATTCACGGTAACAGCCGAACTTCCGGGTCTCGCGGCGGATGATGTCGACGTCGATTTCACCGATGGCGTGCTCACGATCCAGGGCGACAAGACTGAGGAGCGAACCGAAAAAGAGAATGGCACGAAGTATCATGTGTGGGAGCGCCGGTCTGGGACCTTCCAGCGGTCTTTCCCGTTCCCCGGGGGAGTCGCAGGTGACAAGATCACGGCCGACATGAAAGATGGCGTGTTGACCATCCAGCTTCCCAAAGCGACTCAGGAACAGGCGCGACGACGCTCGATCAAGATCAACACGAAGTAGGAGCGACTGTCTCGCGCCGATGCATCACGGGTGAGCTCGGATTACGAGTTCACCCGTTTGTGTGCTCGACTGCTTCGAGGGCGCGAGTGAGGCGAGCTTTCACGTCTTCGGCGAGTGGACCAATCTCCTCGTTGCCGGTAAGCCGCAGCGCCTCGACCGGATCCATAGCCGCGATGACGCTTCGACCCGGGATGTCGTCGGCATAGACGATGACATTGCACGGAAGCAGGAGGCCGATGTCCCGCTCCGCGCTCAGGGCACGATAGGCGAGGGGAGGATTGCAGGCTCCCAGGATCACATATGGCCTGAACTCTACATCGAGCTTCTTCTTCAGCGTGGCGGCAACATCAATCTCGGTGAGCACGCCGAATCCCTCGGTTGCCAACGCTTCTTTAGTGCGCTCGACTGCGCGCTCGTATGGGAGCGGAACAGTGATGCCAATGCCGTAGCGAGTGGTCTGTTCGATCATGGAACCATCCGGTGCATGAGTGTAACTTCCGGCCCTTCAGCACGAACGAGACTGGCGGTTACCAGCTTCATAGCGCTACCCGGCGACATCCCCTGGGCGAACGCGCATTTCAGCTCCGCCACTGGTGCGTATGAGAGCGAGTCCTGACACCAGTGCCAGAAAAGCGAACATCAGCAGCCCCAAGACGCACGCCGGAACGCCGAAGATGGTTCCAGGAGCGCCAACCGCCGGACATGAGACCAGTCTGCCAGCGAGTTCACGATACGACAGCGTTGCTGAAAACGCGCATCCGGCCAGGCTGACGCCAAAGACCATCCAGAGCATACGTCGCAGAGAAGCAGTAGTGTCAATTGGGTGTGATGACATAACAAACTCCGGCTTGATTCCTGTGGGATTTCGTCATTCGCTCAGGCATTGGCGCTGCTCGGCGCCAGTCTATACCGGAGACGCGCGGCAATGCCACCGTGTGCATCGAGCTGCTCGGCCGCCGCGCCCGACACTTCCTCGATCAGCGCTCCCTGATCTATTGCCGATCGCACGGCCGCTTCGGCATCGGCTGCATGATTCTCGAGATAGTCATGCGTCAGATAAAGCTCTCGTACGCGCCGCTGATCGAGCGTCTCTGTGGTTGCGGCCTGTCCGAGGGCGCCGAGTCCGGTCGCGTTGCTGCCCTCGAAAATTTCGGCTACTCGTGCTGAGTCCATGGCATTGCGCAGCGTGGAGGCTGCCGCGCGGGCCGCAACCGCGAGATCCGCCTTTGATGCATGAATGTCGAGCGAGTCGTTGTGCAGCACCCGATCCGGTGCGTGCGGAGCCAGCATGCCCGCGAGATGCAGACTCACTTGCGGTATCCCACCTGTAACGATCCAGCCGTCGGCGCCGGCGATGCGCAGCGCACGCTCGGCCGCATCCGACAGCATTCGTTTTGTCCCTGCCAGCAGACTGCGTTGTGCTTCGTCGTGGCCGGTATCGCCGCGCGTCCCCGCGTGAAAGCCGACGCGGGGCGCGTCACCCATGTGCGAGGGCTTCATGACTCTGTGGTATGCGCGCAACGTCGCAACGTGCTCGAGCTTGCCGAGGTAATACCGGTGCACATCGGCTCTGGTGGAATCGACGTGAACGACGACCACCGGGCGAACTTCCTTCAGCGCGCGCATGTAGGGTGCGACACTCGGACCAGTGCTCCACACCGCCTGGGTCGGCATCACGACCGGCAGAAGGGAGGCTTCGTGCACGCGATCGGCCGCTATGAATGCTGCCCAGCCCGGCATCGGCACGTTTTCCTTAAACGCTTCGAGCTCTTTCTCGAGTATGCGAACGCATTGCTCGAACGCCTCGCGCTCTGACTTGTCCGATCCACTGAGCCAGGTGCGAAGGTTGTCGAGGCTTTGATCCAGCTGCACTCTCCACGAGCGCTGCTGGGCGGGATCCGTTGCTGTCCCGTCGAGATACACGGTCAGTACGCGCGCCTCTCGAAGCGAGTGCGCAAAGGCGACGAGTTGTGGGAAGTTCATCATTTGCCCGCACGTTACAACTTGCCGCGGGCTCGCGCAGTCAGGAAAAATCGCATTGGCGTGTAGGCATTCCTCGGACGTCAGGGCATCCCGCACGGAGCGCGCGGGATGCCCCTATGGACGCGACTCCCAAGTGGGGGTAGCATGACCTATACGGTGCGTAATCGCGCCGAGGGGCCGCAGAGGAGTGACTCGTCACCATGACTACGACGTCGGGACCAGTGAGTTCGGCGCCGGCATCCTCCGAACAGCAGGACGAACGGCGCATTATGGGCGCGGTACGAGAGCTCGCCCTCGAGTTGAGCGGCGACCGTGCCGCCAGCGCTGTGTCGCCGACCGCTTCGCTGGAGCGTGACATCGGGTTCGGCAGCCTCGAACGCGTCGAGCTCCTCACCAGACTGGAAAGCAGCTTTCAACGTGAGTTGGGCGATCGTTTCCTTATTCTCGATACTCCACGTGAGATCGCACGTGCTTTGTCACAGGAGCCGGCGGTCAGGCGCGTGGAGACGCGACCGACTGTCCAACCGCCGGTCGCGCCTGCCGTTGGCCTGCCCGAAGTAGGGACGCTCGTCGAGGCGTTGAGCGTGCGGGCCGCGGCGGAGCCTGGACGGGTCCATGTCTTCCTGCAGGTGGATAGCCGAACCGAGCTCGTCACATATGGCCAGCTCTGGGATGGAGCCAGACGAATTTCGGCTAGCTTGACGGCGCGCGGCATCAAGCAAGGCGATCCCGTCGCAATCATGCTGCCGACAGGCGTGGACTATTTGCAATCGTTCATGGGAGTCCTCGGCGCCGGAGCGATCGCCGTCCCCCTGTACCCGCCGGCGCGGCTGGACCGCATGGAAGAGTATCTCCAGCGACAGTCCCGAATCCTCGCGAACGCCGAGGCTCGGCTCCTCATCTCCATGCCGGAAGCCGCCGCTGTCACCCGTCTGCTTCGCACCGGTGCGCGCGCTGCCTTTACCACCGCTACCCTCGAAGAGCTCCGCGCAGGGAGGGAGCTGGGAAACGGGACGGAAGTGACCGCAAAGGATTACGCGTTGATTCAGTACACCTCCGGCAGTACTGGCGACCCCAAGGGCGTATTGCTGTCTCACGCCAACCTGATGGCCAACATTCGCGCGATTGCGGTGGGCATCGACTTGCGGCCGACCGATGTGGCAGTGAGCTGGTTGCCATTGTACCACGACATGGGCCTCATCGGCACGTGGCTGAACGCGATGGTTAACGGTATTCCTTTGGTGCTGATGTCCCCGCTTGCATTTCTCGCGCGTCCCGAGCGCTGGTTATGGGCCATCCACGAGCGGCGTGCGACATTGTCGGCTGCGCCGAACTTCGCGTACGAGCTGTGCGTGCGAAAAATTCGGGATGAGGCGCTAGAGGGACTCGATCTTTCATCCTGGCGGTGCGCCGCGAACGGATCGGAGCCGGTAAGCTCCGCGACGATCGATCGGTTTGTGCAGCGCTTCGAACGCTTCGGATTTCGCCGGGGGTCTATGACACCCATGTACGGGTTGGCGGAGAGCTCGGTCGCGCTCTGCCTTCCGCCGGTCGGAAGAGCTCCCCGAGTGGAGCGCATCGCGCGGGAACCGTTTGCCCGCAAGGGTCTCGCGATGCCCGCCACGACGAGGGAGCGGGCGCCCCTCAACTTCGTGTCGGTTGGTCGCGCACTGGCGGGTCACGAGGTGCGCATCACCGACGAGAATGGCAAGGACGTCGTCGATGGGGTGGTGGGACGCGTTCTGTTTCGTGGCCCCTCCTGCACGACTCAGTACTATCGAAATCCTGCCGCCACTGCGAGTGCCGTTTTGCGAGACGGGTGGATCGACAGCGGCGACACCGCCTACGTGAGCGACGGCGAGCTCTTCGTGACGGGACGGGTGAAAGACCTGATCATCAAGGCGGGTCGCAATCTCGTTCCCCAGGAGATCGAGGAAGTCGTCGGGTCGATCGAAGGAATTCGCAAAGGTTGTGTGGCGGCATTCGGAATTCCGGACCCCGCGACTGGCACCG
>DASWBC010000542.1:0-3445 GCA_036390815.1 Gemmatimonadaceae bacterium | reverse complement strand
CGAAGTTCGACAACCTGTATGGCTGCCGTCACTCGCTCACGGATGGAATTCTACGCGCGTCCGACGTGATGCTGGCCGGCAAGGTCGCCGTGATCTGTGGGTACGGCGATGTCGGCAAGGGCTGCGCGCAGGCGCTGAAGGGACAGGGCGCCCGCGTCGTGATCACCGAAGTCGATCCGATCTGCGCGCTCCAGGCAGCGATGGAAGGTTATCAGGTGACGACGCTCGAGGATGTCGTCAAGACGGCCGACATCTTCGTGACCGCGACCGGCAACATGAACATCATCACCGCCGAGCACATGGCGCAGATGAAGGATAAGGCGATCGTCGGCAACATCGGGCATTTCGACAATGAGATCGACATGGCCGGCCTCAAGAAGACCAAGGGCATCAAGCGCGTGCAGATCAAGCCGCAGTACGACGAGTACGTGTTCCCGGATGGGCACAGCGTGATGATTCTCGCCGAGGGGCGGCTGTTGAACCTCGGCTGCGCGACGGGGCATCCGAGCTTTGTGATGTCGGCCAGCTTCACCAACCAGGTGATGGCTCAGATCGAATTGCACACCAACTGCGACTCCTACGAGTGCAAGGTTTACACGCTGCCCAAGAAGCTCGACGAGAAAGTCGCGCGGCTGCATCTCGACAAGCTGGGAGTGAAGCTCACGAAGCTGTCGAAGGATCAGGCGGACTATCTCGGGGTGCCGCTCGAGGGCCCCTATAAATCGGAGCACTACCGATATTAGGAACGAGAAAAAAAGCCCCGCCAGAAATGGGCGGGGCTTTTTTCGCATGCTCAACGACGTGCGGCGGCTAGGCTGACAACTGCAGCCGACAAGCCTGACGGTGGAATGCTTGCCCTGGACGGCGAATGACTACAGAAGCGACGGCTCGTCATTTCTATGGCCTTTGCCTTGCTCCGTTCTCGACCAACCTCTTCCTCGCGGATAATGCGAATGATGAAGCTGCTGCGAACTATTGTCTCCTCTCTGCCTCCAGTGGGACTCCTGGTGCTGCAACTCTCATGCGGCGGCGATGCCTCTGGCCCCGCCCCAGGCGTGGCGACGAGTATCGCCCCGAATTCCGCGACCACCCTGACGGCGCCACCGGGGACGCAGGTGGCAGAGCTTCCGTCGGTTCTCGTCAAAGATGGAAGCGGTGCGCCAATGACCGGGGTCCCGGTGACATTCGCGGTGACGAGTGGCGGTGGGTCGATCACGGGTGGCAGCGCGACTACTAACTCCGCGGGCATCGCGACCGTTGGCAGCTGGACGCTTGGAGCCGCCGGAGGGAACACACTTTCGGCAACGACCGGAACTCTTGCCGCGGTAAAGTTCACAGCTTGCGGCACTGCGATACACACGCTCGGCTCGACCGTCGACAGCGACCTGTCAACCACGGATTGCCAGCTCTCCGACGGCAGCTTCGTCGACTTTTACACGGTAACCGTTCCGACGGCCGGCACCTACGTCTTCAGTCAGACGTCAGGGATCTTCGACACATATCTGGGCCTGTTCACCTCTGCAGCCGGGGTAATCGGCATAAACGACGACTTCGGATCCGTCGGCACCGACTCCAGGCTCAAGGTCATCGTGCCGGCCGGAACGTATATCGTCGGCGCCAACTCCTTTGACGCCAACACGATCGGCACTTATTCTCTGGCGTCGGCAGCATCAGCTACGCCCGTCACCAACTGCGAGGACGTCTTCGTCGTTCCCGGAATCACTAGCCCGCAGGCCCTTGAGACCACTGACTGCCTCACCAATGGATTCTATTCCGACGAGTATGTCATTTTCCTGACCACCGGGCAGTCGATCACGGTGTCCATGACGTCGAGCGCCCTCGATTCATATCTCGAGATTCGCCGGGACGGAAACGCGGCACTTCTGGCGTCGAACGACAACATCGATGCCACCACCAAGGATGCACGATTCGCGTTCACCGTTCCGGCATCAGGCTTCTACATCATCCTGGCAGCTTCGAAGGTGGCTGGTGCGACAGGCGACTACACATTCTCCATACAATGAGATCGCCGGCGGCCGCCGATCAGACGCTCATTTCTTCGTAGATCTCGAATCGAGGGAGAAGAACGGAGATCGAATAACCGGACGATTCTGATCGTAGGATCGCTTCGTCAGGAAAGCGAGGGTGCTGTCGCGCCCGGACCATCGCTGCACGGACGCCGAGTCGAGCAGTTTGTACCGTCGTGCGAGCTCGGCACGGTACCACTCCGCCGCGAGCAGTGGTAACGTGACCACCGTTACATCCTTGCGTGTCCCCTCCACCTGCTGGAGATACCACAGCGGATACGTGTCGTTGTCACCCAGCGCGAGGAGGATGCCCGACGGCGGGACCTTCGTCAGCATGTCGGCTTCATCGAGACGAGCGCGCGCCTCGACCTGGTCGGTTCTGCGATCGACGGCCGTCCAGTTTAGAATCGCCGGAGCGAACGGGAACACCATCATCACGAAGCTGAGCGGCGGCTTGACTCGGCGTGACAGAGTGATCGCTCCGAATCCGGCCCACAGTCCCCAGCAGATGAACGCCCAGAAAAAGAAGTAGTCCCTCTCTCGGGCTTCGTGCAGAGCGTTCACGGGAAGAATCCCCTCTCCGAACGATGGTCCCGCCTTGAGGTTGAGATAGATCACGACGCCGAGGGAAGAAACCAGAAAGAGGAGCGCCAGGGCGCGCCAGCTGCGCCGGTCGGCGTTTCGATGCGCGAAAAACCCGAAGAGCCCAAGGAGAGCGTAAGCAATCGTGACTGGAGTTCTCCACCAGCTCGGCGGAGCAGCCGGCGCGAGTCCCTTCGCAAACTGCCAATCCGCATACTCGAAGACGTTGCCGAGCTGGAGATAGAACGGAGCCTGGCGAGGCCAGAGCGAGGGCACTTCATACTGGCGGCGAAAAATCACATCCACGAGTGAGCCAAACGTGGATGGATTGCCCTGATTGATCGCCGGATCGTGGCGTGCGCGAATCAGCATGAACACCACGCAGGTCATTCCGATAATCGTGACGATGATCGACCCGCGGAGCAGTTTGGCGAATGAGTGCGCCTCCCGCCGGCCATCGACATAACGCCGTCCGACCGGAACCGCGAAATAACCGTCGCCCGTGCTGAACACGAGGAGGATCGCGCTCGGAACGACGAGCAGCGCCATTAGATGGAGCGACCACCCCAGTCCGGCGAGATACGCGGCAAGCAGAGCCCAACGCGCATCCGAGTTCTCGCCGGCCCGATCCGCTGCCCAGAGAATCATGCAGCCGAAGAGAAGCGCAACCGCATATACCTCGGTCTCCGTCGCGTTCAGCCATACGGTCGACATGAGTCCGGCGCCGAGGCCCGCGGCAGTCGCGGCGAACCCATCTTCAGTCCACTTTGCGAACAGGTTGGTGAGAATGCCGCATCCAAAGGCGGTACAGGCGGCAGACAGCAGATTGATCGACC
>DASWBC010000541.1:0-4260 GCA_036390815.1 Gemmatimonadaceae bacterium | reverse complement strand
GGCTCATGCGGCTCGTTCGGTTGCAGATCAGGGACGGCGCCGTGAGTGTGTGGCTGCCGAGGGACATCGAAAAGTCGCCCTAACGAATCTCAGAGCGTGGGAGCAACTTTTGTCGGCAGGTTGATCACTACCATAAGGTAGGAATATAAAGCGGAGACTTCCCATGTCGGCAACACCTGGCAGAAAAAACGCGCACGACTACAAGGCCCATCTCATCTGGGACGGGAACCTGGGCGATGGCACGTCGACCTACACGGGATACGGCCGTAAGTATCGTCTTCAGATCGACGGCAAGCCGGATATTACCGGCAGTGCGGACCCGATCTTTCGCGGCGACGCCAACGTCTACAACCCGGAGGACCTTTTCGTCGCGGCGCTCTCCTCCTGTCATCTGCTCAGCTATCTGGCACTTTGTGCGCGGAGTAAGATCAACGTCATTGCCTACGAGGATGAGGCGAGCGGGACGCTGCTGCTGCGCCCCGATGGCGGCGGCAAGTTCGAGAGCGTGACGCTCCGGCCCAAGGTGACGCTCGCCCCGGGCTCCGACGAGAAGCGCGCCCTGGAGCTGCACGAGACGGCGCACGATCTCTGTTTCATCGCGGCGTCGGTGAGCATTCCCATTCTTCACGAGCCGCAGATCAAGGTTTCCGGGGCCGCGGCAACGCAGACCGCGAAGCCAGCGTCGACACCAACGGACATGGAGTCGCGGGCTTGAAACCAACCAGCGTCATGGAGATGAGACCAATGTCCTTTTCCATTTTCAACAGAAGGCCGCTCGTCGCACTCGCTCTCACCATCGCCTTTCCGTGCGCCGCTGCCGCACAACAGAAGCCTGCCGCGAGTGACACGACCCGTTTCGTCGTCCTCTTCTCGAATCGGCCCGCGGGACACCTGAATGTCTGGCAGGAGGGCAAGGAGAAAGTTGCCGACTTCGAGTACAACGACCGCGGGCGTGGTCCCCACGTTCGAGAGCGGCTCACGACCGATCCGTCCGGATACATCACGAACGCTCTGATCATCGGACACAATTACCTGAAGGATTCCGTCGACGAGCGATTCAGCTACGCCAATGGAGTTGAGTCGTGGAAGAATCACGTTGAAGGCGAATCGTCGAAGTCGGGTCCGCTCCAGTTCTACTCCAGTCTCGATGGCACGGCGGCCGAGACGGACCCGTTCATTCAGACGTTGCTCAAGGCTGGCGGAAAGCCGGTGCCGCTATTTCCGACCGGCGAGGCAACGATGGAAAAGGCCCTCGACCTCCAGATCACCAACGGCGGCTCCTCGAAGAAAACCGTCTCCCTTTACGGAATCTCCGGTCTGAGCTTCACGCCGTATTACATCTGGCTCGACGAGGATTCCCGGTTCTTCGGCACTGTCTCCTCCTGGAACAGCACGATTCGCGAGGGCTGGGAAGCCGCCACACCGTCGATGATCGCGGCGCAGGATACAGCGGCGGCAAAGCGCTTTCAGACGTTGGCGCGGTCACTTGCTCACCGCCCCGGCGGCGCCCTGGTTTTCCGGAACGCGAACGTGTTCGACTCCGAGCACGCCCGCATGGTTCCTCATACGACGGTCGTGATTTCCGGCGACAAGATTCAGGCGGTCGGCCCGGATCAGACGACCGCCGTGCCAGCCGGCGCGCAGGTCATCGACGCGACCGGCAAATCGCTTCTCCCCGGGTTGTGGGACATGCACGTGCACATCCAGCCAGGAGAGGATGGAATGCTCCACATCGCCGCGGGCGTGACCAGCGCGCGCGACATGGGGAACGACACAACGAACGTCCTCTCACTACGGACGAAATTCGACAACGGATCGTTGATCGGACCGCACCTGGTCCTCGCCGGTCTGATCGACGGTCCGGGCCCGTATCAGGTTCCGACCGGCGTCCTCGCGGGGACGGAGCCGGAAGTGCGCGCCGCTGTCAAGCGCTACGCCGAGCTGGGGTTCGAGCAGATCAAGGTTTACAGCTCGATGAAGCCGGAGCTGGTTCCGATTATCATCGCGGAAGCACACCAGCGTGGCATGCGCGTGAGCGGCCACGTCCCCGCTTTCATGACCGCCGAACAGGTCGTGAAACTCGGCTTCGACGAAGTGCAGCACGTCAACTTCATGATGCTGAACTTCATGGATTCGGTGAAGGACACGCGCTCGATGTCGCGCTTCACCGCGGTCGGGAGCGACGCCGCGGCTCTCGACTTCAATTCGCCGCGAGTGAAGGCATTCTTCCAGCTCCTCAAGGATCGTGGGACGGACATTGATCCCACGGTCGGAGCGTTCGAGGACATGTTCACGAGCCGGCCGGGTAAGATGTCACCGAATCTCGGCGCAGTTGCGGACCGGTTCCCGACGCAGGTGCGCCGCTTCATGTTCGGTGGGGGACTTCCCGTCCCGGCGGGAATGGATCAGCGGTATCGCGATTCGTACGCCGCGATGATCCGAATGGTGGGCGAGCTCTATCGCAACAGAATTCCGATTGTCCCGGGCACCGATGGGATGGCCGGCTTCGGCCTGCACCGGGAGCTCGAGCTTTGGGTCCGTGCGGGAATCCCGCCAGCCGAGGTGCTGCGCTTCGCGACGCTTGGCTCGGCGCACGTGATGAAGCACGACGATGTGCGCGGCTCGATCACACCGGGGAAATTCGCCGAGGTCTTTCTGGTGAAGGGCGATCCATCGACGAACATCAGCGATGTCCGAAACGTCGAGCTCGTGGTGAGGAATGGAGCCGTGTTTCGTAGCGCAGAGCTTTACGCGGCGATTGGAATCAAGCCGTAGCCGTCGAGCTCGGCCTCTGACCGGCGCGAGTGACGGCCGTTGAGCTTTTTCGTGGCGCTCATCGGCCTACCGATCGCTTATCTGGTCGTGCTTGTAACCCTTCTGGTAAGGAGGGATCCGCGCGGTATCGCACTGAGCCTTCTGGTCGCCGCCGCGACGGTGGCGACCGGAATCTGGTCGATCGACCAGTCGCTATCGTCCACCGCCGCAATCGGGTTCATCGTCATTCCAATGTTTGGCGCGCTCGGCGGATTCCTCGGCCTCGCCTTCGGCCGCTACAGAACTTCCGCCGATGTCTCGCGGCGAATCGGGGCGTGGCTTGGTTTGGCGTGTGCGCTCGCGCTCGTCTCATACAACATCTCCGCGGGGCGGAAGGAGATATCGAAGAACACAGACAGGGATAAAACGTGGGAGGCCTTAAGCGCGGAGATCTCGCGCAACCGCGACTCGATCACCGCGGCGCTAAAGCTGAATCCCGGACACGCGCGCGCCTGGCTCGACAGCAGCATTCGAACTCGAATGACCGACCGCGCTTTTCTTCTGGCGGCGATCCCCAATGATTCTGTCTCTCCGGACATTCTCGACTCCCTCACGAACTCCAAGGACCTCTGGATTGCGCTCGAGGCAGTTCGCAATCCGAATACGCGTCCCGAGACGCTGGAGCGCGTTTACCGAACCAAGTCAAATCCCTTCCAGTTCTCTCAGGTGTTGGCCGCGCACCAGCATACACCCCCTGCTGTCATGCTCGAACTTTACCGACGGCCGGAGACGAGTGCCTATTTCGACATCTGGTTTGCAGGCAATCCCGCGACGCCGAGGGAAATCCTCGACAAGATCTCGCGGACCACGACCGACCGGAGCGTCATCGCAGCGCTGCTGGAGAATCCGTCGCTCGATTGCAGGATGCTCTCCCAGCTCGCCGTGACCACGATGAAGCGCCAGAATCGCGATGCCGACAACCCCAACGTCGCGCGCGTGAGCCAGCTTGTGCCGAAGTTGTGTCCGAGCAGGACGACGCCGTAGTCGCCGTCTTGGGAGTCTTGGATCCGTGCCGGTCGGTCGGGCGAGGGTGTCCTCTCCGGCGCTACGCTCGCTTGGTCGGAGCCCCTAACTACGCTCCTTCGCTCCGCTCAGTCGCGGGTCTCCTCCTCGCGCTCGCTTTGGAAAGCGCCTACGAGGACACCCCGCGCCTCCCTGTCGAGATCTGTCACAGCGCGCGCGCCTTGTCGGGGCGCGCGTCGTGGCCGCCCAGTACCAAACGCGGGTGCCGAGTTGCGCTCGGCGCGCTGGCGCGCGATGGGGAAAGAACGCGCGCAGTTCATGCGGCGCTCCGCGCCGCTGCAGTTCCAGATGCTAGTGGGAAGGAGGGTGAGGGCGTCCTCGTAGGCAGCGCACTCGCGTAGCAAGAGACTCGCGCGCGCCGTTGTAGTTTGCGCGCGAGGCTCGATGCGTGTAAGCGAGTTAGCTGCCGTAGAGGATGCCCTC
>DASWBC010000540.1:0-4329 GCA_036390815.1 Gemmatimonadaceae bacterium | reverse complement strand
TACCTCATCGAGTACGCGCTGTCCGTAGACAACATCTTCGTGTTCGTGCTGATCTTCTCCTACTTCAGCGTTCCGGAGAAATACCAGCACCGGGTGCTGTTCTGGGGAATCATCGGCGCACTGGTACTGCGTGGCGTAATGATCGTCGCCGGATCGGCCTTGGTCACGCGATTCGCGTGGACACTCTATATCTTCGGAGCGTTTCTGGTTTTCACGGGGCTCAGAATGGCGCTCCAGAAGGACGGTGCGGCGTATAACCCGGAGCGCGACCCTATCCTCCGTCTGGCGCGCAAGCTCGTTCCGGTCACACCGGATTACCGGGGCGACAAGTTCTTCGTGCATGAGCCCGACGCGACGGGCAGGAAGAGATATTTCGCGACCCCGCTTTTCATCGTGCTCGTCATCGTCGATACGACGGACATCATCTTCGCCACGGACTCTATCCCCGCCATCTTCGCCGTCACGCGCGATCCGTTCATCGTCTACACCTCGAACATCTGCGCGGTGCTTGGCTTGAGGGCGCTTTATTTCCTCCTCGCGAACGTGGTGGACAAGTTCGTCTACCTGAAGCTCGGACTGTCGGTCGTCCTCATCTTCATCGGAGCGAAGATGCTACTCGAGGCCTTTTTCCATATTCCGATCGTCGCGGCGCTTGGAGTGGTCGGAGTGGTCCTCGTGACGAGCATCGTGGCTTCGATGAAATGGCCGCGCACAGGTCATTAAACGGCCTCTCCTGGCTCACGGGGCACTAAACTGTCCCTCCGGGTTACGCTTAGTGAGAACCGAACGTCTTTTTTCGTACCCACCCTCCGTCTCACACAAAAATCGGGAATTTCAGCATGAGATTCGTTTTGCGCCTCGTGAGCGCCGCATTCGTGCTCGCTCCGCTGTCTTACATCAATGCCCAGACCGCTCCCGGTCCCGTCACTGCACCTGTCCCGGTCGTTGCCCCCAACGCCCCGAAGAACCTGGCCATGGATTTCCGCACCGTGGTGATCACCTCGGGAGTGCCGGATACTGGAATCATTCAGGGCCACGCAGTCGGATCGGGCGACAAGATGCGCTTGGACCTGACGATGAAGGGAGCGAGCGCGCAGGTGAGTCCGCTCGGCGGGCCCGGTGGGGAAGTCAGCATGATCCTTTCCGATAGCGGAAGGACAATGACGTACCTCGACTCCAAAGCCAGCCACTACCTTCGCGTTCGCCCCGCCGACATGCTCGCGCAGGCGCAACGGTCAGGTGTGAAGATGGCCTTCTCCGGCACGGAGGCGAAGGTCGACAGCCTCGGCGCTGGTCCGACGATACTCGGCCACCCGACGTCCCATTACCGCATTGGCACCGGCATGACGATGACCATCAACGCGATGGGTCAGGAGCAGGTCGTAAAGATCTCGAGCACCTCTGATTACTACTACGCCAACGACATCAAGGGTGTGGTCAATCCGTTCGCCAGCCTGAGCGGCGGCGACATGGCTGCCATGTTCGGCACCTCCAGCAAGGAGTTCGCGGACAAGATGAAGGCGATGCAGGAAAAGCTTCCGAAAGGAACTCCGCTCCGCGCTTCCAGCAGCGCTACGATGATCGCGCAGGGCCAGACACGAACCACCAATACACAAGCCGAGGTCACGTCGGTTCAATGGGTGGATGCGAATCCGAAGCTGTTCGAGATTCCGTCCACTTACACGCCGGTGACCCTTCCAGGGATGACCGGAGCTCAGAGTGGCGCGCCGGGCGGCGCGATTCCGCCTAGGTAGCTGGCACGATATCTAATGAAAGGCGGGCTCAAGACGAGCCCGCCTTTTTTCGTTTCTTGAAGCGGCCGGCCCACTCAGAACACCACGAGTCTCAGAATTTCGCGAGCCACTCAGAATTTCACAATCTCTTCGTAGGCCTGCTTGAAGTCATCCACCTGCGGAAGAATAGCATCTTCGAGGCTCGGCGCGTATCCGACGAAAGTGTCCGCTGACCCGACGCGCTTCACCGGCGCGTCCAGCCACGCGAAGCATTCGTCCGCGATCGCCGCCGCGATCTCGGCCCCGAAACCCCAGGAGAGAGAGTCCTCGTAGGCCACGATCACGCGCGACGTTTTCTTCACCGATTCAAATACAGCTTCCCTGTCCCAAGGGCTCAGTGTGCGGAGATCGACCACCTCGACCGAGATTCCGGTGTCGGCAACCGCATTTGCCGCCGTGATCGCGCGCCGAACCGTCGCGCCGTACGTGACGACGGTGACGTCGGTTCCTTCGCGCACCACCTTCGCTTTGCCAAAGGGAATCATGAAGTTGGGCCCTGGATAGGCCGACTTGTTGTACGTCTGCCGGTAGAGATGCTTGTGCTCCAGAAAGAGCACCGGATCGTCGCACCTGATTGCCGTGCGCAGCAGGCCATTGGCGTCCAACGCTGTCGCCGGACACACCACGCGCAGTCCCGGACAGTGCGTGAAGATCGAAGCCCCGGTCTGCGAGTGATAGACAGCGCCGCGGATGTATCCCCCGTACGTCGTCCTCACGACGACCGGAGCGGAAAAGTTGTTATTCGACCGCCAGCGCATCGTCGCCAGCTCGTTCCGGAGCTGCATGTACGCCGGCCAGATGTAATCGAAGAACTGAACCTCTACCACCGGCTTGAATCCGCGCAGGGCCAAACCGATCGCGCGGCCGACAATGTTCGCTTCCGCCAGTGGAGAGTTGTAGACCCGGGCGCCGCCGAATTCCTTCTGCAATCCCCACGTGACCTTGAACACTCCACCCTTGCCTTTCACCTTGCCGAGGTGCTCCTCGCGCGAGACATCGGCGACGTCCTGGCCGAAGACCAGAATCTTCTTGTCCCGCCGCATCTCGTCCTTCATGCAGGCGTTGAGCAGATCGACCATCGTCGTCGGATCACCCGAGAAATGCGGATCGTCCTCGGTGTCGAACTGCTCACTGGTGGGATCGACATCCGGCGAGTAAACACCGAAGTAGACTGTCTCTGGACCTGGCTGCGGCTGAGCGAGGGCGTCGTCCGTCGCCGCGAGCACGCGTGCATCAACTTCTTCCTGTACTTTCTTCAGGTCTCCTTCGCTGGCGTGCCCCTCACTGACAAGCCACTTCGGGAATCGCGTTACCGGATCGCGGGCGGCATCCGCGTCGCGCTCGGCGGTCGGCCGATACATCTTCTCGTCGTCCGACAATGAGTGGGAGTACGGACGGATCACCCTCGCGTGCACGAGCGCCGGCCCCTTTCTTTGCCGGGCGTAGTCCACGGCGCGCTGCATGGTGTCGTAGCTGGCCAACAGATCGCAGCCGTCGACCTCTTCGATGAATAAGTCCGGGAACGATCGAACGAGCTTCGAGATGCTGCCGCCGGCGGTGTTTACCTCGACCGGGACCGAAATGGCATAGCCGTTGTCCTCTACCAGGTAAACGACCGGCAGCTTCAGGTTCGCCGCGGTGTTGAGCGACTCCCAGAACTCGCCTTCACTCGTGGTGCCCTCGCCCGTCGTGATTAGAACGACCTCGTCTTTCTCAAACCCCTCTGTGATGTTGAGCAGCTTCGCACGCAGCGAAGCCTCGGCGGAACCAACGCCCTGGAGGAACTGCGTGCCAGTCGGCGAAGAAGCCGACACGATGTTGTAGTCTTTGTGTCCCCAGTGGCTTGGCATCTGACGCCCGCCTGAGGCTGGATCGACAGCTGCTCCCACTGCCTCATAAAGCATTTCCGCCGGCGTAACGCCGAGCTCCAGACATAGGGCGCGATCGCGATAGTACAGGTAGAACCAATCGTAGGTGGGCTTGAGAACCATTCCCGCCGCGGTGAGAATGGCTTCGTGTCCGGCGCCGGAGATCTGGAAGAAGATCTTGTTCTGTCCTTTGAGCTGGATTTCCTTGTCGTCCAACCGACGCGATAGCAACATGTTACGGTAGGCAGCAACGAGTTGCTCGGGCGAGAGACGCCCGCTCGGTGTGCCTGCGGATTTGCGATCAGGGATAGTTCTGGTGGCCATGTATCTCCGGCGGGCGGGGTCGAGCTGTCCCCCAAAAAATAGCAGATAACGCGCCGCAGCGGCTATCGGTTTTTGGGACTTTTCTGGCCGGCTTCCTGCCCATTTTCGGCGTTCCCCGCCTGGAGGCAATGGTGATTCCAAAAAGTGCTCGCTTTCTCGCGATGATTATTGTTCTGGGCGCCTGTGCGCAGAGTGCTCCCGGCGCTCCGGCGGGCCCCGACGGAGACAAGGTCATCTTCACCGGCGATCAGAAATCCGACTGGGCGCAGATAGCTGCGCTCGAGGATGAGGCAAAGGCGATCGTCAAGACCGGCGGATGTTCGTCGGCGGGGGAATGCCGCACG
>DASWBC010000539.1:0-5318 GCA_036390815.1 Gemmatimonadaceae bacterium | reverse complement strand
GGGCTCGAAGCTGTGGGGGCTCAAGACCGCGGTTTCGATGGTCGATCTCACCACGCTCGAGGGTAAGGACACCCCGGGCAAGGTCGCCTCGCTCTGTCAGAAAGCTCGCCGCCCCAGCGCGGATCCCGACGTGCCGCCGGTCGCGGCGGTTTGCATCTATCCCTTCTTGGTGAAGCACGCTGCGCGATGGTTGGCCGACACGGCGATCAAGGTCGCATCGGTCGCGACAGCGTTCCCGTCGGGACAGAGTCCGCTGGCGCTTCGACTCGAAGAAGTTCGTACCGCCGTCTCCGATGGCGCGGACGAGATCGACATGGTCATCAATCGTGGGCTCTTTCTGTCCGGAGAGTTCAACGCGGTGCAGGACGAGATCAGCGCGGTGGTCGAAGCCTGCGGCGACGCGCAGCTCAAGGTCATCCTGGAAGTGAGCGAGCTCGACACTTACGACAACGTTCGCGCGGCTTCATTTCTCGCCATGCAGGTGATTCGCGCCGGCGACTTCATCAAGACGAGCACCGGCAAGGCGTCAGGTAGCGCGACGCTGGCCAACACACAGGTGATGATTGAGGCGATCCGCGATTTCTATCTCGCGACAGGCACTGCGATCGGAATGAAGCCGGCGGGTGGGATCAAAACCGCGAAACAGGCGCTTCACTACCTCGTCGCCGTCAAGGAGACGCTCGGCGACGCGTGGCTGAATTCGTCGCGCTATCGCTTCGGCGCGAGCTCGCTGCTCAACGACTTGCTCCGCCAGATCGAAAAAGAAAAGACCGGCGCGTACCAGGCGCCCTATTACTTCACAGAGGCCGCCGAGAGCTACTGACATGACAACTCCAAGAGCTATTGCGCGGCCAGCAACCACGGCCAGCTCGGTTCCTCAGCTGATATTCGGCGATCTGTGGGAATACGATCCCGCACCCGAGACCGCCGATCCGAAGCTGAAACCGAGGTACGATCTCTTCATCGGCGGGAAGTTCGTCGCGCCCAAGTCGGGCAAGTACTTCGACTCGATCAATCCGGCCACTGAGGAACCGCTCGCCCAGATCGCCCTCGCGAGTCAAGGCGACGTCGACGCGGCTTATCAGGCCGCGCACAAGGCGTTCGGTCCGTGGAGCAGGCTCGCCGGTGCCGAGCGCGGCAAGTATCTCTATCGCATCGCGCGTCTCATTCAGGATCGCGCGCGCGAGTTCGCGGTGGCCGAGTCGATGGATGGCGGCAAGCCGATCAAGGAATCGCGCGATTTCGACGTGCCGATGGCAGCCGCGCACTTCTTCTACCACGCAGGATGGGCCGACAAACTCGAGTACGCGACGCCCGGAGCCACCGTCATTCCGCTCGGAGTCATCGGTCAGGTGATTCCCTGGAATTTCCCCTTGCTCATGTTGGCATGGAAGATCGCGCCGGCGCTCGCGATGGGAAACACGGTCGTGCTCAAGCCTGCGGAAACGACATCTGTCACCGCACTAAAGTTCGCCGAGCTGTTGATCGAGGCGGAGCTGCCTCCCGGCGTGGTGAACATTATCTGCGGCGCCGGCGAAACCGGAGCGGCGGTAGTCACGCATCCCACCGCCGCCAAGATTGCGTTTACAGGGTCGACCGAGGTCGGCAAGATCATCATGCGTCAGCTGGCCGGCACCGACAAGAAGTTGACGCTGGAGCTCGGAGGCAAGGCCGCCAATATCGTCTTCGATGATTCGCCGGTGGACCAGGCCGTCGAAGGCGTCGTCAACGGAATCTTCTTCAATCAAGGCCATGTGTGCTGCGCCGGGAGCAGACTGCTCGTTCAGGAATCGATCGCCGAAATGTTCGTCGCGAAGCTGAAGAACCGGATCGACGTCCTGCGCGTTGGAAATCCGCTCGACAAGAACACCGACGTAGGCGCGATCAACTCCAAGGCGCAGCTCGAGCGGATCTCCGAGCTGGTCGATTCGGGCGTGATGGCGGGCGCGGAGATGTATCAGTCGGCAGTGTGTCACCTGCCGACGAAGGGCTACTACTTCAAGCCGACGGTTTTTACCGGCGTGACGCAGAGCCATCGCATCGCGAAAGAGGAGATCTTCGGACCGGTGCTCAGCGTGCTGACGTTCCGTACCCTGGAGGAAGCAGTCGAGAAGGCGAACAACACGATGTACGGTTTGTCTGCCGGCGTGTGGACCGACAAGGGATCGCGGATTCTCAAGATGAGCACGCTGCTCAAGGCGGGCGTCGTGTGGGCGAACACCTTCAACAAGTTCGATCCATCGTCGCCGTTCGGGGGCTACAAGGAATCCGGATTCGGACGAGAGGGCGGGCGCCAGGGTCTCATGGATTACGGGAAGGTCGTCTAAATGGCGCGCATTCCCGTCACCAAGACGCCCAAGGTTTACGTCGGCGGACAGTTCATTCGTTCCGAGAGCGGGCGCGTTTTCCCAATCCATAAAACAAAACTCAAAGGTGAGGCGCTGCTCGGAAACATTCCGCAGTGCACGCGCAAGGATCTCCGCAACGCGGTGGAAGCGGCGGCCAAGGCGGGGCCCGACTGGGCGCAGCGCACGCCGTACAACCGCGGACAGATTATCTATCGCCTTGGCGAGATGCTCGAGTCGAGGAGCGCGGAAATGGCAGAAGCGCTCGTGATCTCCGGTGCGTCGACCAAGGCGGCAGCGGCGAAGGAAGTCACGGCCGCGGTCGATCGCCTGATCTACTACGCCGGCTGGTCCGACAAATACGAGCAGGTGCTCGGCAACACCAATCCGGTCGCCGGCCCGTTCTTCAACTTCACCGTCGCGGAGCCGATGGGAATCATCGGAATCATCGCGGACGACGCGTTTCCCCTGTTGGGGCTTCTGAGTCAGATCGCGCCGGTGATCGTGTCTGGAAATGTCTGCGTCGCCCTGGCGTCGGAGAAATTTCCGTATCCGGCGATCGTGCTGGGCGAATTGCTCGCCGTGTCGGATCTTCCCGGCGGAGTGGTGAATCTCCTGACCGGGTTCAGGAAGGAACTGGTGCCGACCTTCGCGACGCACACCCACATCCGCGGGGTGAACGCGGTCGTGAGCCAGGAGGAGAAGAAGCAGCTCCAGCTCGGCGCGGCCGAGAGCATCAAGCGGGTGCGCGCGCGGAAGCGTGACGACGAGATCGACTGGACTGGTGAGAAGGCGCAGGGTGTTTACGAAATCCGGGACTTCATCGAGTTCAAAACGACCTGGCACCCAATCGGGGCCTGAGTAGCAGGATACGAATACCGGACGTCGTGCACTTTTGGGGCGACCCGCTACTTTCAATCCTTCCTGCTGTTTTCTCTACTACGTGGATCGGAATAATCAGCGGTGAACGCGATCGAGATGCGTGGCCTGCGCAAAGTCTATAAAGGCACGGGCAAGACGAAGCGAAGACGGGCTCCCGCCGGCGCCAGTGGCTGGCCCAGCGGAGCACCGGCGCCACCAGCCAATGACGTGATCGCGCTCGATTCGCTCGACCTCGACATTCGCGCCGGGGAGTTGTTCGGCCTGCTCGGACCGAATGGGGCCGGGAAGACGACCGCGATCGGCATTCTCACCACGCGCATCCTTCCCACCGCTGGCAAGGCGACCGTCGCCGGCGCGGACGTCGTGGAAGATTCGGTGCGCGTCCGTCAGACAATCGGTGTCGTTCCCCAGCGTCCGAATGCCGATCTCAGTCTCAGCGTGCTGGAGAATCTGCAATTCCACGCGGCGTACTTCTGCATCCCATTCGATGTCGCCACCAAGCGCGCGTATGAGCTGTTGGAGCGCCTTGGTCTCTCCGAGAAAGCTGGTGCGAGGATGGCGGAGCTGTCTGGTGGGCAGCAGCAGCGGCTCATGATCGTGCGCGCACTAATGCACGAGCCGGACATCCTCTTCCTCGACGAGCCGACGGTGGGACTCGATCCGCAGGCGCGGCTCGACCTGTGGGACATACTGCTCGATCTGCACAAGCGCGGGCGCACGATCGTGATGACGACGCATTACATGGACGAAGCAGATCGTCTCTGCGACCGCCTCGCGATCATCGATAACGGCAAGTTGCTGGCGCTCGACACTCCGCGAGCGCTCAAGGCAAAGGCACCGGGCGGCACGCTGATCGAGCTGGTGCTCGACGGCGACGCGCTTCCGACCGCGGAGATCGCCGAAACGATCGCGGGCGTCAGCCGAGTGGAGGCGGCGGATGGAATACTCCGCGCCCACAGCAGTCGCGGCGGACAGATTCTGCCGGCACTTATCGAGGCGGCCGAGACTGCAGGGCGCACGGTGACGGACATTCACCTGCTGCAGCCGAGTCTCGAGACGCTGTTCGTGTCGCTGACGGGAAGGAAACTCGGATGAGCGCCGCAGTGATGGCCACTCCGCGCGCGGAGGTGACCGCGTCGTCCATTGTCCTGGCACTGCTGCGCCGCGACATGCGCGTGGCGCGTCGCGAGCTCCCTTTTTTCCTTCTGCGCACGACGATGCAGCCGCTGATGTTCGTGATCGTGTTCGGCTACCTGCTGCCCAAAATGGGATTCATGGGGCGCGGCTACACGACGGCGCTATTGCCGGGTGTGCTGGCGATCAGCCTCACGTTCTCCAGCATTCAGTCGGTCGCGCTGCCGATGGTGCAGGACTTCGGGTGGACGAAGGAGATCGAGGATCGACTGTTGGCGCCGCTTCCGATCTGGTTGGTGGCGGCCGAGAAGATCGTCGCGGGCGTGCTGCAGGGAATCGTCTCTGCCCTGTTCGTGCTGCCGGTGGCACGGTTGATCATGGGACCGATTCCGACTCTCACATTCGGGCATTTCGGCAGCGTGCTGCTCATCACGATACTTGGCGCGGCCGCGTTCTCCTCACTCGGATTGTTTCTCGGCACCGCGATCCAGCCGCAGCAGATCGGACTCATGTTCGGCGTGATCCTGGCGCCGATGATCTTTTTCGGCTGCGCGTATTATCCGTGGCAGGGGCTGAGCACGGTGCCGATCATGAAGTACGCGGTGCTGGTCAACCCGCTCGTCTACGTCGCGGAGGGAATGAGGGCGGCGCTGACGCCGGCGGCGCCACACATGCCGCTTCCGATCGTGATCGTGGCTCTGATCGTGGTCACTGGAATTTTCTGGACCCTCGGCATGCGAAGCTTCATGAAGCGAGCCGTGGGATGAATACCTGAACGCGCTGCCGACGACTAGGCATCGTGTAACTCGCGCTCCTTCTCGTCACTGCGTTGTTCCGAGCTCTGGGATTGAGAGGGTTCACGAAGCTGGCTGTCGGCCGGTGCGACAAGTGGTCGGTCGGATGATTCCAAGAGTGGTCGGTCTGCCGGGTCCATGCGGGGTGCGCGTGGTAAAGAGA
>DASWBC010000538.1:0-2675 GCA_036390815.1 Gemmatimonadaceae bacterium | reverse complement strand
CGCCTCCTGCGCGCGCTCATGAAACCCAGATTCTCCGCCGGCGGCACCTCCCTTGTTTCGGCCAAGGAGAAAGTATCCGGCGATCGAGACCGCCACGACTACCGTGAGGGCGAGCGCGGCCGCGCGCGAATTGTTTTCTCTTGACATATTTCGGCGTTCTCCGGAGAAGAAAAAGTCGCGCCCGATCGAAAGCTAGCTCTTCACCTCTGCCGACCATAGCGGCCGCACGGTTTTCACTATGACAAACGGTCGTGCCCGCATCGAATCGGTCGACGTCGTCCGCGGCGTGATCATGATCATCATGGCGCTCGATCACACCCGCGATTTTTTCGGCATCCCGGGACAGAATCCCACGGATCTGGCAACCGCCACGCCCGCGTTGTTTCTCACGCGTTGGATCACACACTTCTGCGCGCCCGTGTTCTTCCTGCTCACGGGCACGGGTGCCTACCTCGCGCTACGGCGGAGATCTCCGGGTAACCTGTCCGGGTTTCTCTTCACACGTGGGATGTGGCTGATCTTCCTCGAGGTCACGCTGGTTCGTTGCTTCTCCTACCAGTTCAATTTCGACTATCGCGTGACGATGCTGCTCGTCCTCTGGGCGCTTGGCTGGGCGATGATCACCCTCTCGGCGCTCGTCCGAGCGCCGGCGTCCGTTGCTACCGGATTCGGCGCTCTTTTGATCGCTGGTCATAACCTCTTCGATTCAGTGAGATCGGCGAACCCTCTCTGGGCGATCCTGCACTCACCGGGTTTCGTCCTCAACACTTCGGATCACGTGGTGTTCGTTGCCTATCCGCTCATTCCCTGGATCGGCGTCACGGCCGTGGGATACGGCCTCGGACAGGTCTACAACTGGGACGCCGACCGCAGACGTGCATTCCTCCTACGCCTGGGGCTGGCGTTGAGTCTGGCGTTTCTCGTGATTCGCGGGCTCAACATCTACGGCGACCCATCGCGCTGGATGCGGCAGAAGACAGCGGTGTTCACCGTGCTCTCGTTCCTCAACACGACCAAGTATCCTCCATCGCTGCTGTTCCTGCTGATGACGATCGGTCCGGCAATGGTCTTTCTCTGGGCTGTCGACCGCGGAACGCCACGAGCGCTCCGGCCAGCGCTCGTGATCGGCAAAGTGCCCATGTTCTACTATGTGTTGCACTTCGCGCTGATACACCTGCTCGCTGTAGCCACATGCTCGGCGCGTTATGGATCGGCGCACTGGATGTTCGAGTCACCTGATCTCGGGCACTATCCGTTCAGCGCGCCGCCAGGCTGGGGATTCTCGCTGCCGGTTGTCTATCTGGTATGGGCGTTCGTGGTGGTCGCGATGTACCCGCTCTGCCGCTGGTTCGCGGCACTCAAGCAGCGGCGGAGCGATCCGTGGTTGAGCTATCTGTAGCGGACGAGAGTGCAACCGCTTAGCCCGCCCGATGCCCGCCTATGCGAACCGCGCGCGTGAGCGCCCGATCCAGCGCATTTGCGAACGCCTGCTTCTCACGTGGGCCGTAGGCGGAGTGCCCGCCGGTCTCGACGCCGGAGGTCCTTAGTCCGTCCATGAAGTTCCGCACCGACAAGCGTTCGCCGATGATTTCCGCGGTGTATTCCTCGCCGCGCGGGTCTAGAACGATGACCCCCTTCGGCACGAGAAGCGCTGCGAGGGGGATGTCGGCTGTGACGGCGACATCGCCCGCGAGGGCGTGCTCCACGATATAGCGGTCGGCGACGTCGGCTCCGCCGTCGACGCGCACAGCCGACACGTTCGCGTATCCGGGCGGAAGCTGTAGTCGCTGATTTGCCACGAGGACAGTCGGGAGCTTGAGGCGCTCGGATGCGCGAAGGCAGATCTCCTTCACCGGCTGAGGAGCAGCGTCCGCGTCGATCCAGAGAGTCATCGTCACGAGGCGCGACCGGATTTCCGAGAGAGCAGTGCGAGAATGTCCTTCCGCTCGAAGAATTCGGCCCATTCATTCGCGTCGGCGTTGTGTTTGTTGTCGCGGATGCTCGGATCGGCGCCGGCCGCCAGAAGCAGACGCACGATCTCTGTGTGACCCTGCATGATGGCAAGGTGAAGCGGCGTCACCTCGGCGTCCCAATGACTCCAGCGGGCGCTCGGATCGACGCCGTGATCGAGCAGCCATTTCACAGCCGCGATATTGTTTCGCTTGGCCATCAGGTGAAGCACGCCGAAGCTCGCGCCGCCGCGCTCGACCACGCCTGGATTCTCTCTCACGATTCGTTCCGCCGTCGCCTGGTCGCCGAGCGCGAGCGCGGTGAAGAGATCCGCATTCCCGCTGCGGGCGCGGATCATCTCCATCACCGACCGGTCGATGTCGGGCGCCGTCGCGTATGCTGCGGCGGGATATCCGGAACCATCTTTCGCCAGGGGATCAGCCCCCAGTTCCAGCAGCTGTGCCACCATCTCCGGACGATTCTTCAGAACGGCGAAGTGCAGCGGCAGCCGGAAATCTTCGTTGTGACTCTGCGGCTTGTTCAGTGCCGCGGGATCAGCCGCTACAATGCGGCGAACTTCTTCAGCGAGATTCAGCGAGATGGCGGAGAAGATGTGGTGCCGCGCCCCGCGACTGACGAGGAAATCCGCGACGGCGCGATGCGTTGCGTCGTCGCATCCGTCCCAGTCGGTCGCCCAACCGATTACCTCCAGCTCGTGATCGTCA
>DASWBC010000537.1:0-4346 GCA_036390815.1 Gemmatimonadaceae bacterium | reverse complement strand
CATACTCGTTCTCCGTCTCGAAGAAGGTCGACGCATCGCTCGATCCACGTACGGGAGAACTGGTAGTGCTGGGAACACCACTTCTGGCGCGCCAGGATCTTCCGCTCCTTGGCCAGCACAACGTGGGGAACGCGTTGGCGGCGGCGCTGGCGGTGATGGTCGCCGACCGTTCCCACCAGACACAGAAAGCAAGGAAGGGGATGGCACAGGCGCTCAAGACCTTTCGCTCTCTCCCGCACAGGCTCGAGCTGGTCGGTGAATTCGGCGGTGTGCAGTGGATCAACGATTCCAAGGCAACCAACGTCAGCTCGACAGCAGTCGCAATTGACGGGATGGAGCGTCCGACCGTCCTACTGCTTGGGGGCAGGCACAAGGGAGAATCCTATACAACGCTGGCGGACGCAGTGCGCAGGAAAGTGAAGAAAGTGATCGCCTATGGAGAAGCGGCGACGATCATCGCTACCGATCTTCGTCCAGTGGTGGACGTCGTGCGGCTCGGCGACGATTTCGACGAAGTCATGCAAGCTGCGCGGGCGTCAGCGAGCGCCGGCGAGGCGGTGCTGCTTTCCCCGGCGTGCTCGAGCTACGACATGTTCTCGAATTACGAGGAAAGAGGCGAGCGCTTCCGGGCGCTGGCGGCGAAGGAAGCGTAATGGCAGCATCGGCGAGTCTTGTCCACCGCTGGCACATGGGATTCGAGGCCCGCGCTCTCGTCATACTCACCGGGATTCTGTTGGCCTTTGGTCTGGCGACAGTTTACAGCGCTAGCGCGATCGTCGAGATGCAGGCGGGCTATGGGCATGCGCACCTTCTCATTCGCCAGGTGCTGGGGATGGCCATCGGTATTGCGCTCTTCGCCACCGCCGCCAAGATCGATGCGGAAGTCTGGGAAAAATGGGCCTGGCCCATCATGATACTCTCGCTCGTTCTGCTGGTGGTCGTGATCCTCCCGTTCACCGCGACGATTGCACCGCGTGTTCACGGCTCACGCAGGTATCTATTCGGCGGCTCTCTCCAGCCGTCGGAGCTGGCCAAGCTTGCCGTCGTCCTCTGGACGTCGATGCTGGTGATAAAAAAAGGACCGGCGCTGAGGCGCCTCACCAAAGGCATCCTGCCATTTCTCGTTGTGATCGGAGCGCTGGACATCCTGGTGATGCTGGAGCCGGACGTCTCGACCGCGATGATGTTCACCCTTGTGATGGGGATCATTCTGTTCGCCGGCGGTGTCCGCATCGGACACTTCGTCGCTCTGGGCGTGATGCTGATCCCGCTCCTTTACGTCAAGATCGAGCGGCTGAACTACGTTCTGCTCCGAATGTCGGCGTTCTTCGATCCGGGCGCGGCCCCGCTCGAGGTCAACTACCAGCTCCGGCAGTCGCTGATAGCTGTAGGCTCGGGGCAGATCTTTGGCGTCGGCTTCGGAAAGGGGCGCCAGCAGTATGGATTTCTACCATTCGGCTACGACGACTTCATCGCGGGACACATTGGGGAAGAGTGGGGTTTTATAGGCCTCGCGCTCCTGGTGCTGGCCTTCGCGCTCTATGCGGCGCTCGGATTCAGGATCGCCCGCAAGGCGCGAACGCCATTTTTACAGCTGGTAGCCGTGGGATTAACGGTCACAATGGTGTTAACGGCGTATCTTCATATCGGTGTGGCAACGGGATTGCTTCCGACTACCGGATTGACACTCCCGTTCATCTCCTACGGCCGCTCGAATCTGGTACTCTCTCTTCTCATGACCGGCATCCTCGTCAACATCGGCAGTTCTCGCGAAAGGGTATTTGGCGAAGCAGCGACGGATCCACTCGCTCTTCGCGCGCTCCCGGCCAGATGAGGATCATCTTCGCGGGTGGCGGTACGGGTGGACACCTCTACCCGGGGCTCGCGATCGCGCGCGCGCTGAAGAAAGCCGACCCTCGGGTGGAGCCGTTCTTCATCGGCGCGCGGCGCGGGATCGAGCGTGACGTGCTGCCCCAGGTCGGATGGGCGTTCGAGCTGCTGGACCTGCACCCGCTCTACCGGGCGCGTCCGTGGGAGAACTGGAAGACGATCCGCGGCGCAATGAGCGCCTGGAGAATGATCGCTGGCGAGGTTCGCAGCGAGCCTCCCGCCTGCGTGGTTGCAACCGGCGGATACGCATCCGGGCTGGCGTTGGGGTACGCGACGACCCACAACATACCGGTCGTTCTGCAGGAGCAGAACACGTTTCCCGGAATCACCACACGATTCTTCAGCCGCTTCGCCGCACAGGTGCACCTGGGATTCCCCGAGGCGCGACGGCACATCAGTCCGTCGAAGAAGACCGAGGTGTTCGACTCGGGAAATCCAATCGAGCCACCGCCCGCCGACGCGTTCGAAAAAACGCCGTCGCGAGTCAAATGGGGATTCTCCGCGTCGGGCGGAAGCGTGCTGCTGGTTTACGGCGGAAGTCAGGGATCAAAGGCGATAAATGATGTTGTCGCCGGGTGGATCGACCAGGGCCTCCCGCCGGATCTGTTCGTGATCTGGGCGACGGGCAAGGCAAACTATGACGTGCTCGCGCGCTACGAGAGCCCGCGGGTCAAGGTCAGAGCGTACATCGCGCCCATCTCGGAAGCGTATCGCGCCGCGGACTTCGCGCTGACGCGGGCGGGCGCAATGGCGACCGCGGAGCTGTGCGCGTGGGGAATTCCCGCAATCGTTGTCCCCCTCCCAACGGCTGCGGCAGACCATCAGACCGCCAACGCCAAAGCGCTGGCTGCATCTGGCGCAGCGGAGATGATCCGGCAGTCTGATCTCACCGTTGATGCGCTCTCCAGCACTGTTGAATCGATGCTGTCGAATCCCGCGAAGCTGGCGACGATGCGGGCCAGGGCTCTCGATCGCGCCAGGCCTACGGCGGCGGCCGACATCGCTCAACACATACTTCGTCTCGTCGAGAGCGGGCAGAAGCGGCGCTGACGCGAGTCGGACTGCCGCTCAACAACGCTGATGCCTTCAACCGATAGCTCCGACCAGCGCCCCGTTCATTTCGTCGGAATCGCGGGCGCCGGCATGCGCGCTCTCGCCGAGCTGCTCGCTCGGCGTGGTGTTCCCGTGACGGGCTGCGACGCAAATCCGGGCGCCATTGACGATCTCGAGGCGCTCGGGATCAAGGTCGCCAAGGGCCATAGCCCCGACCACGTCGAGGGTGCGCGCGAGTTGGTCGTGACGTCGGCGATGTCCAGGGCCCATGCCGAGCTCGCGCGCGCGCGTGAGCTCGGGATTCCGATCACCAGGCGAGCAGAGGCACTTGGATTGGCCGTCGCGGGCGGAAGGGTTGTCGGAATCGCCGGCACGCATGGAAAGACGACGACCACGGTGATGACGACCGCCGCGCTCGCGGCTGCCGGTCTCAGGCCCACGGGTATTGCTGGTGGGCGCGTCGCCGAGTGGAAGGGAAACCTTCACTACGAGTCTGACGAGCTGTTCGTCGTCGAAGCAGACGAGTACGATCGCTCCTTTCTCTCGCTGACGCCAACGGTCGCCGTGGTGACGAACGTGGAGGCCGATCACCTCGACATCTACCGAGACCTCGAGGACATCAGGACGACATTCTCGCGGTTCGTGCGGGACGCGGCCGCGATCGTACTATGCGACGATGATGCGGGGGCGAGGTCGCTGGACCTTGCGTCGAGCGCGGAGGTCATTCGCTACGGCATCAAATCGCGCGACGCGCGCCTTCTCGCGAGCGGTGTCAGGACAGCTGGTCATTCGACGACCTTCTCTGTCACCTATGACGGCCGCCACCTGGGCGATGTTGTTCTGCGCGTTCCGGGCTTTCACAACGTGCAGAACGCGCTCGCCGCGATCGGAGCGGGACATGCGCTGGGCGTCACGCTCGATGCCATGCGCGAAGGACTTCTCCAGTTCAGAGGAGTCGATCGCCGCTTCCAGCATCTCTTCGATGTCGCGGGCGTGACGATCGTCGACGACTACGCGCACCATCCAACCGAGATCGCGGCGACGCTCCAGGCCGCGCGCGCGTCCTATCCGGGCCGACGCATCGTGGCGGCGTTTCAACCCCACCTCTTTTCGCGGACGCGGGATTTCTCGGACGCGTTCGGAGAGGCTCTCTGCGGGGCGGACTGCGTTTTCCTGGCTGAAGTTTATCCTGCTCGCGAGCAGCCGATCCCCGGAATCACGTCCGATCTGGTGGCGGCTTCGATTAAGCGAGCGGGGCGCGTGGTCACATGGCAGGGATCGCGTTCGGAGCTGGCCGATGCGCTCGCGAGCTTCGCGCTCGAGGGAGACGTCGTGATCACAATCGGTGCCGGCGACATCACGCGCACCGGACCCGAGCTCAAGTCACGCCTGGACGCGCGAGC
>DASWBC010000536.1:0-1726 GCA_036390815.1 Gemmatimonadaceae bacterium | reverse complement strand
GACGTCACTGTTTGCGACAAATGCCGGGGGCCCGTGCGTCAGGACGAAGATGTCCTCGACACCTGGTTCTCTTCATGGCTGTTCCCGATCTCGACACTCGGCTGGCCCGACAAGGACTCCGCAGGTTTGGCTGCGTTCTATCCCACCGACGACCTGATTACCGCGCCTGAGATTCTCTTCTTCTGGGTCGCTCGAATGATCATGGCCGGCTATGCCTTCATGGACGCGGCTCCATTCCACACAGTCTATCTGCACGGCACGGTGCGCGACACGAATCACGTCCGGATGTCGAAGTCTCTCGGGAACGGAATCGATCCGCTTGACGTCGTCAGGAAATACGGCGCGGACGCGCTCCGATACACCGTCATCGCAGGGATGGGCATGGGGACAGACCTCGTACTCGATGACAAGGACCTGGAGAGATCGTTTGCGCCGGGCCGGAACTTCGCCACGAAGCTCTGGAACATCGGGAGATTCCTGCTCGTCAACGTCGGCACTACCCCGGTGAGAAGCGTCGACGAGCTCCGCGACAACGAGCTCACGCTGGCCGACAGGTGGATACTCGGACGGCTCAACGCCACGATTCTCGAATGTGACGCTGCCCTCGGCTCGGCACGCCCCGAGAAGGGGAAATGGCGGCTGGAAGAGCGTTATTCCGGCCTTCGGCTCAGCGAATTCGCGGAGGCCGCGCGCCGGTTCGTCTGGAATGACGTCGCGGACTGGTATCTGGAGACCACCAAGGGGCGCATCGGTGCGTCGGGCGCGGACAGCGAGGTCGCGCGCGCCGTTCTCACGCACGTCTTTGACTACGCGCTCCGACTGCTTCATCCAATCATGCCGTTCATCACGGAGACACTTTGGCAACGACTTCCCTTCCCGGTCGCCGCTGAACGCGGCGAATTCCTGGCAATCGCACCGTGGCCAATTCCCCATCCCCGGTCAAAGAAAGAGGACGATGAAGTGGCGGGCTTCGACCTCGTTCGCGAAGCGGTAACCGCTGTTCGCCAGATTCGCTCCGACTATGCGATCGCGCCCGGGAAATCGGTCGACGTGATCGTTCAGTCCCGCGTCAACGACGCTCTGTTCACCGGGCACGCGCCCCTGATCGGGCAGCTCTCGCGTTCCACGGTAAAGGTGGGTGGTCATTCGACAGGTGCCGGGGCTGCGCATTCCGTTCTCGCCGATGGAAGCGAGGTCATCATTCCGCTCGGGGGACTCGTCGATCTCACCAAGGAATGTGGCAAGCTGCGCGCGGAGCTGGCGCAGCTGGAAGTTCAGCTCGATGCACTGTCGAAGCGTCTCCGCAATCCGGGATTTACGAGCAGAGCGCCGGCCGCCGTTGTCGCTGGCGAGCGAAAAAAGGAAGAGGAATGGATCCAGCGACGCGAGCAGCTCGCTGAAAAAGTGAAAGCGCTTTGCGGCGGCTGATACCCGTCGCCCTGCTTGCGTCGGCGTGCGCTTCGCCCGGCATGCCGCCCGGTGGACCACCCGACGTCGCCGCGCCCCAGATCGTCTCGATCAATCCAGACTCGGGCGCAGTGGGCGTCAAGCCGAAGGAAGTAGTGTTCCGCTTCGACGAGGTGGTATCCGAGCGTCCTCCGGCAGCCACCACACTTGGTGACCTGTTTCTGATCTCTCCACGCGACGGGATTCCGAATGCATCCTGGCATCGAGACGCAATCGGAGTCAAGCCAGCGCACGGCTGGCGCGCCAATACGCCCTACAC
>DASWBC010000535.1:0-8628 GCA_036390815.1 Gemmatimonadaceae bacterium | reverse complement strand
GGTTGAGGACGTACTGCGGAGTGGGGACTTGCCGCGATCTATGAGTCCGCAGTTCGCAGTTAGTCAGCCAATCCGCAGTCAGTCAGCAATCCGAAATAGCAGTAGGCCCGCAGTCCTCAGCGGTTAGTCCGAAGTTCGCAGTCGATTAGAATTCTCCCGCCCCGATCGTCTCCCACTCCTCTCCACGCGAGACCCGCTCGTACGCGTGCTCGAGCATGTCGGCGTTGCCAGCCAGGAATCGGCAGCGCGCCTGTCCGCCGACTGTGCACTCGATCTCCATCACGGCGACCGGATAGTCGGCGAGACAGCCGAGGAATCCGGCCAGTGTTCCGATGGTGAGATGGCAGCCGCTCTCGCCTTCACCGTGGAGCTGTGCTTCCCAGCATCCATCGATGTCGATCACGGCGAGCGCGTCGTGCAGCGAGCGGAAAGTCACGCGTCCCCATCCAGCCGCCTGGAAGAACTCGGCTGCGCGCGCCGAGAACTCGTCGATGGGAAGATCCTCCGCCTTCCTCGAGCCGCGTTCGCTGAGCCAGGTCTCGAACGCGTCGAAGAGCGAGCCCGCGCCCGCGTACCCCGCCTCACGTAGCGCATCGGGGCCGCCGCCGCTGGCGCCGGCGACGCGCAGGCGAAGATCGCGCAGCGTGCGCTGCGCCAGGCCGATCAATTCGGGGGCTTCTGTAGTGGGCATGCGAAGTTAGGACGATCTCACGCGGAAGATGTTGCTGTAGAACGAACTCGACGCAAGAGGTCGGCCTCGTCAATTATCGTGACGCCCAGCGTCTTCGCCTTATCGAGTTTGCTTCCGGCGTCTTCGCCGGCGACGAGGAAATCTGTCGACTTGGAGACGGATCCGGTGACCCGTCCGCCAGCGGCTTCGATCGTCGCGGTCGCCTTCGCTCTGCTCAAGGTCGGCAGAGTGCCGGTGATGACGAGTGTCATCCCGGCCAGCGGTCCTCCGGCCACCACCGCGCGCGGCTCCGTGAAATTGACGCCGTGCGATCTCAGCTTTTCGACGAGCGCGCGGCCAGCGCGATCGGAGAAATACGCTACCACGCCGTCTGCTATCGTCGCTCCGATGCCGCGCACGTTGAGAATGTCGTCGGCCGACGCCGACATGATTGCGTCGAGCGTTCCAAAGTGCTGGGCAAGGAGCTGCGCCGCGATCGATCCAACGTGGCGGATTCCAAGCGCGTGCAGCAATCGCTGAAGCGGCTGTGACTTCGATGCCTCGATCGCGGTGATCAGCGAGCCGGCGCCCTTGTCGGCGTAGCCCTCGAGCTCGAGGAGCTGCGCGCGCGTGAGCGCGTAAAGATCTCCCGGATCGCGAACCAGCCCGGCCTCCACCAGCTGCTGAATGCGCGCGTACGAGAGTCCGCGGATGTCCATCGCGCCCCGCGATGTGAAATGCACCAGGCCTTCCAGCTGACGCCCGGGACACGCGATGTTCGGGCAGTAGATCGCGGCCTCATCCTCTTCGCGCGTCACGGGCGTGCCGCACACAGGGCAATTCTTCGGCATGCTCCACGGCTTCTCGCTGCCGGTGCGCCGTTCCGGAATGGGCCCGATGATCTGCGGGATCACATCGCCCGCTCTTTTCACCTGCACCCAATCGCCTTCACGAAGATCCTTGGAGATGACGAGGTCTTCGTTGTGGAGCGTCGCCAGTTTCACGATCACGCCGCCGATCTCTACCGGCTCGAGCTCCGCGTAGGGATTCAACGCGCCTGTTCGCCCGACATTGACCCTGATCTTCAGCAACCTGGTCTCCGCGACGTCGGGGGCGAACTTGCGCGCAATCGCCCAGCGAGGCTCGCGCCCGCCGACGACGCCCAGCTCGTCCTGAAGGCGCAAAGAATCGACTTTGACGACGCCACCATCGATACCGAAGTTCAGCTCGCTCCGGATCCTGTGCTCCAGGTCATACGCCCACTTCTCGACCTCGGCCAGTGTCTTCGCGCGCTGTCGATGCGGCGCCACCGGGACGCCCCACTCCGCCAGCGCATCGAGCAGCTCTGTCTGCGTCTCGAATGGCAGCTCTACGCCGTCGGGCGCGGCGACCGAATAGCCAAAGAATCTGAGCGGTCGAGACGCGGTGATCGCGGGGTCGAGCTGCCGGAGACTTCCGGCGGCGGCGTTGCGCGGAGTGGCGAAGACGGCATCGCCGGCGCGGGTCCTGGCTTCGTTCATCTCCTCGAAGCGATCGAACGGGAAGTAGATCTCGCCGCGAATCTCGATGCGTCCCTTCGGTGCGCTCTCCTGCAGACGGAGCGGAACGTCGCGCACCGTCCGGAGATTCACCGTTACGTCCTCGCCGATCGCGCCATTGCCGCGTGTCGCGCCCTTGACGAAAAGCTGGTTTTCGTACGTGAGCGCGACGGCGATGCCGTCGATCTTGAGCTCCGCGGTGTACCCCGATTTCGCGACGTCGTCGCCGGCAATCCGCACCAGTCGCTCTTCCCAGGCGCGCAGCTCCTCGTCGTCAAAGGCGTTGTCGAGCGAGAGCATCTGCCGAAGATGCTCGTGCTTGGAGAGCTGGCTCTGCGGCTCGGCACCGACACGCAGAGTCGGCGAATCCGGAGTGAGCATTTCCGGAAAAGCCTTCTCCATCTCCTGCAGCTCTCGAAAGAGCTTGTCGTACTCTGCGTCCGACATCGTCGGACGGTCGAGAACGTAGTACTCGTGGGATGCGCGGGTGAGGAGAGCCCGCAGCTCCCCCGCGCGGCTAAGCCTGGACTCGTCGGCCTTCTGCCGGGTCCCTGGGGCCTGAGGACGCGCCAAGGGCGGAGCCGCTTCCTCCGCTTCCGCCTGCTTGCTTGACCGGCTTTTCGCCATCCGACGTCTTGGTTCCTTTGCTTTCCGTGTGTGCGTTGTATTCGGCGCCGTCGAAGCGCACCACGCGGTTCCGCCCGGTCTCCTTCGCCACGTAGAGAGCATCGTCAGCCGCTCTCAATAGAGCTTCCTGGTCCAGCACACGTGGGTGGGGCGCGGCCGCGACGCCGCAGCTTATCGTCCGGGTGAGTGTCCCGCCAGAGTACGTGAATGTATGGCGATCCACCTTCTCCCGCAGCCGCTCGGCGAATGTCACCGCGGCATCGAGGACCGTGCCCGGCAGGATGAGAAGGAACTCCTCGCCGCCATAGCGTCCGACGCGGTCGATCTCGCGCGCCTCGCCCTTCAGTAGCTGCGCGACTTCCTTGAGCACCGAGTCCCCCGCCTGGTGGCCGAAGTTGTCGTTTACGCTCTTGAATTTGTCGATGTCGCACATGATGAGCGCGATGGGCTCGTGGAGCCGCATCGAGTGCTGCCACATCTCGTGCAGGCGGTCTTCCAGGCAGCGCCTGTTGTCGATGTCGGTGAGGCCGTCGGTGAGGGAGATCCGCCGCAACTTGTCGTTCGCCTCCGACAACTCCTCCTTTTTCGCGGAGAGCTCCGAGTTGGCCGCCTCGAGCAGCACGTTGGTCGCCTCGAGCTCGGACTGGAGCTTCTTGATACGGAGGAGCGAGTTCACTCGCGCCTCGAGCTCGGCGAAGTTGATCGGCTTGGTGATGTAGTCGTCGGCGCCCGCGTCCAGCCCCTCGACCTTGTTCTCGGTCGAGTCGAGCGCTGTCTGCATGATCACCGGAATGAAGGGAAGATTCTTGTTGGCCTTCAGCCGGCGGACGACCTCCATGCCATCCATTTTCGGCATCATCACGTCGAGCAGAATCAGGTCAGGGGTGACGTGCTCTACCTGATCCAGTGCCGCCTGGCCATCGCTGGCCCCGAATACCTCGTAGCCCCGCGCCTCCAGGCGAGCCCGGAGCAGCTCGATGTTGTCCTCGTGGTCGTCTACGACGAGAATCCGCTTCTTCTGCTTAGGCTCCATTGTTCTTGCCGAGAAATCTCTGCACCTCCGCCACTACCGCTCTCGGCTCACAGGGCTTGGCGAGGTATCCATCGCAGCCGACCTCCATCGCCTTCTCACGATCGGACGCCAGCGCATGCGCTGTCAGCGCTATAATGGGGATCGACTTCGTAGACGGATCGTGCTTCAACACCTGGGTCGCCTCCCAGCCGTCAATGATCGGAATGGAGATGTCCATCAGGATCAGGTCCGGCTTTTCTGACCGGGCCTTTGCTATTCCTTCCTCACCATTCAATGCCTCGGTTACCTCGTAACCGAAGTGCTTCAGGATGGTGGAATAGACAATCCGATTATCCTCATTGTCTTCCACCAACAATACCATTTTACCTGAACTGCTCATTCAGCATCCTCGCACGGCTATCGCTAGACGGATGTTCAGGGCAAATTTCTTACCATCCCCTGAGCTAGGCTCCCATGTTCAATTCTCCCAGCCCGCCCAGACCGGCTTCGGCCAGCCCCAAGGCGCCGCCTCCCGGATCGATTCCTCAGCCCAAGCGGGACGGTCTTCCCCACGAGACTGTTCCTGACTGGAACAACATCGGGCTTTTCACGGCCGGCATTGCCCTCGGAGCAATCCTGGGAGCGACGGTCGCGCTCCTATGGGCGCCCGCGAGCGGAGAAGAGACGCGTCACCGGATAGGGCGCCGGGCGAGAGGGCTACGCGGTGACGACGAGGATGTGTGGAGCGAGCTCGCCGAGGAGTTGGAGCGCGCCGCCACCGAAAGCGAAGGGGAAGCGGAAGAGGAAGAACTGAACGCCGCGCTAGAGACCTAATCGGCTCTGAGCGCCGCGTCTGCCTCCCCCTTATAATGGCCGTCGTTGTAATCCCGGTTGGGTAGCTTCAACACCGTTTCGTACTCGGCATGCGCTTTGGTCTTGTCGCCTGTGTCGCGGTAGACCCCGGCGAGATCGAGGTGGTGAATGATCCGATCCGGCTCATTGGCGACCGATGCTTCCATGTACCGCTTCGCTTCCGGCCAGCTGGCCGATTCGAACACTTGCCCGCCGAGGAAGGTCTTCGCCATCATGCGCGTGAAGCCGCTCAGCCGCATCACCTCGGCGTTCCACATTCCCATCACGTGAAGGCATCCGGGATGCTTGGGATCGATCTTGAGGCACTCGAGTGCCTGGTTGCGGACGTCCTTGGCGTACTTGATCCTCGCTTTCGGTCCCTGGGTCAACGCGTTTTTCCCCAGTGCGCGGGCGAGATTGAAATGCCCCTCGGCGTCGCCCGGGTTGGCTTCGACAGCGCGCCGCGCATATAGCTCGGCATGACTGAAATCGAGGCCGCGTTTTTCGTCGTTGCGTTCGTACGATCCAAGATCGACCGCGGATCTCGATGCCTTCCAGTTGGCCTCGTAGTTCTTGGGATCCAGCTTGATTGCTTCCTCGTAGTGCTGTAGAGCAGCAGGAGCGTTCATGGCGACGTATTCTTTGTCGCCAAGAGCAATGTGCTCGGCAGCCGTCTGGGCGCCCGCCATTGAAGCGGCGAGCAGCATTCCTGCAGACAGGTACTGAAGGGCGCGCATGTGAACTCCGATTGCGAGGTGATGTTGACGGTAACAAGTACCCCGGCTGAGCCTAAATGATCGTACCACGTCTGATCGAACGCAAACGGGACGGCGGGCGGCTGGAGCCAGAGGAGGTTCGGGAGATAGTGCTCGCCTACGCCGAGGGGAGAGTACCCGACTATCAAATGGCCGCCCTGCTGATGGCGATGTACTTCCGGGGGCTCGACCCGAGTGAGATGAACGCGATGATGGAGGCGATGCTGGAGAGCGGAAAAAGGCTTGACCTCTCACGCCTGGCCATGGCGCGCATCGACAAACACTCGACGGGCGGTGTCGGAGACAAGACGTCACTCATCCTCGCGCCACTCATCGCGTCGCTCGGTGTCGCGGTGCCGATGATGTCGGGACGCGGACTCGGGCACACCGGAGGCACGCTCGATAAACTGGAGTCGATTCCAGGCTTCAGGACGGCGCTGACGCTGGCCGAAGCGGAGAAGCAGATCGCGAGAATCGGCTGTGCGATGTTGAGCCAGACGGACGAAATCGTTCCCGCGGACCGGAAGCTGTACGCACTGCGCGACGCGACGGCGACGGTGGAAGTGATTCCGCTCATCGCGGCCAGCATCATGAGCAAGAAAATCGCTGAGGACCTGACCGGGCTCGTGCTCGACATCAAGCGCGGCTCCGGATCGTTTCTCCCGAAGCTCGAGGACGGGCTGGAGCTTGCCAAGGCAATGATTGATCTTGGATCCGCTCATGGGTGTCCTGTGGTCGCAATCCTCACGGCGATGGATCGTCCGCTCGGCCACGCGTGTGGCAACTCGCTCGAGGTGGCGGAGGCGATAGAGGTATTGAAGGGCGGGGGGCCCTCGGACCTGATCGAGGTGACAATGGCGCTAGGGTCCGCGATGCTCGTCCTCGCCACCGTCGCCAGCACGTTGGAGGCAGCGCGGACGTTGATGCGCGACGCCCTCGATTCCGGCACGGCGCTGCTCAAGTTCGAGGAAATCGTCGCGGCGCAGGGTGGCGATACTGGGGTGGTGCGCGACCTGACGCGTCTGCCCTACGCGCCGCACGACGAGACTTTTGTCTCAAAGAGAGATGGGGTCGTGCACGAAGTGGATCCGCGCGCGATCGGCTACGGAGTGATCGCGCTCGGTGGTGGCCGCCGGAACATGGAGGACCGGGTCGATCCCTCAGTCGGATTCGTGATCACGGCGAAGCCGGGAAATCGCGTCACCAAAGGTCAGTCACTGGCGACGATCCACGCGCGCAGCGAGGAGGACCTGGCGGTGGGAAGGAGAATCCTCGACAGCGCGATCGTGATCGGTGATTCCGCGGATCCGCTGCCGCTCGTGTCGCACCGCGTCACCGTGCGCGGGGTGGAGCAGCTGGCGTAGTCAGGCGATGATCTTGGCCGGTCGCTCACAATCAGGCGATGCTCCTGGCGGGCCGCTCGACGATGTCGAACACGAACCCGAACGGATCCTGGAAGTACGGAACCGGCTGCTCGCCGGCGAACTTCAGCGTGCACCCCGCGGCCTCGAGAAAACGACGCGCCTCGCTGTAGTCGTCGACGTCGAACGAGGGGATGTACGAAATGAGGCTGGACTCATCGCGATTTACATAGAGACGCAGCTCTCCCGTGTCGAACTCGAGCTGGTCCAGCGTGCGTCGCACCAGCCTGAATCCGAGAAGCTTTCCGTAAAACGCTTCCGCCTGCGCGAGATCGCTTACATGGATCGCGATCTCGCGGTTGGAGCGGAGCCGCACGGGCGTCTCGGTTAGGGTCGGCATTGTGGAGGGGCTGGCGTTGCTGGCCTTATATAATGGGGGCCGGACATGGGGGCGCAATAAAGAAATCGAAGACAACTTGTCTGGGGCTTCGGTCGGCGGCGAGGGCCGCGGGCTGCGTCTAGGTGCGTTCATTTATTGTCCCAGCCCGTAGCCCCCGGCCGGCTCGCCGACCGCCCCAGGCCGGTAGTCATAAGTTGCAGTTGGCCAGTCAAGAATCCCGAAGCAGCGCCAGAACCTTTTTCGGCGCCGTCATCCGGTATCCGTCACGGAGTAGCTCCCGCAACTCATCCCAGTCGGGATCTCCGTCCAGCCAGACCCCGATCCACCCGCCCGGACCGACGTACGGAGGAGAAAAAAAGCGATCCGGTGCCGCACTGATCATCAGACTCTGGTTCACCGGCTTCGCCTTGCACCAGACTGCATTTCGTCCGCCGCCGTGATGATTGTTCGCGTGCGCGTACATCGCGAAGACCTTGTTTTTCACGCGAAAGGTCGGCTCGCCCCACGCCTCGACCTCGTGCGATTCGGGGAAGGAGAGGGCCAGCTTTCGGACGCGGGGCAGGGGATTGCGCGCCATTCATTCGCTCGCGGCTTGTTCTGCCTGGTCGATGTGGCGGTGCTGGTGCCGGGCGACGATCACCAACGCCGAATACGCGCTGTATTTCATTCGCCCGCCGAATGGCGAGACGATCTTCACGGCATCGAGCGGAAGTCCGTCAGCGGATCGTATCAGTGTGACGAGGTCGGCCTGCAAGCGCAGGAACTCGGACAGGATCTGATTGCGGGGCTGCCCGCCCTTGGGAACAAACAGCGCGGTGGTTTTGACGCGGACCAGCTTGAGCTTGCCCACATGACGCATTGGGCCGATCATCATCGACATGAACCACCCTAGTGCGTCGCGACTGTAGTGTTTGCGCGGCGCACCGCCCATCTCCCGGGCGCGAGCAGTTGCGTCCCGAAGCAGCGGAAGATAAGCGCGCGATGTGAGGTTCAGGTGCTCGATACAACTCGCCGCCGACCAGCGATCGGGTCCTGGCCGCCTGCTCCATTCTTTGTCCGAGAACTTGTCCGCGAGCGCGCGCAATCGCGCCTGGGCAGATTCGAGCGACTCGACTATCGTAGTGAGCTGTTTTTGCACTCGTGCCTCCACGAGCAATCTTCGGGCATCGGCGGCGCGCCGGAAAAGATTGCTTCAACCTGCGCCAAATGGGAACCGCCAAGGCTGCTTGTTGCCCTTGGACGCGGCCCACCGTTAATTCCGTTCAACGGCGATCTCATCACGACGAGAAGGGGGTACGGCACACGATGATTCGGGCTCGAGCGGTAGTTGGATGGCGGAGAAGCGTGGCGGTGGGCATCAGCATCCTGGCGCTCGCCGGGTGCACGCTGACTACTGATGCGCCGAGGCCGCAC
>DASWBC010000534.1:0-3520 GCA_036390815.1 Gemmatimonadaceae bacterium | reverse complement strand
CCAGCCTCTCTCGCTTCCTCCAGGGAAACGTCGGCGCGCGCGAATTTCACCAGGACCGCCTGCTCGAGCAGCCCGGCGAGGTCCATTTCGACCCCACCACCCGGCTTCATCGCGCGCAGCAGCTCAGACGTTGTATCGGATCGCCGAACGCCCGGGACGCGGGCCGCCAGATACTCGCGCGCGACGTCAACCATCGCGGCGAAGTATTCCGCGCGCTGGCCGTCCTCGAGCAAGTGACGCGCATCAATACGCGCGAACTCCTGCTGCGCGTGCGCATAGGGATCAACGGGTGCCTTGGGCCGGTTGCGCCAGCGACGCCATGCCCACCAGAGCAGAACCAAAGCGATCGCGGCGGCGAGCAGCCCCAGCCAGAGCAGCCAGTTGATGACGGGCAGAACGATCAGAGGTCGCGCGGGTTTCGGAATCCGCAGCGAGGTGTCGGCCGGCAGAACCGATTTGACGAAGACCGAGGCACCCCCCAGCGTCGGACGGCGTTCCTGGCCCTCGAATGTGACGCGCACGTCGGGAAATCTGAGCGGCTGTGTCCCGATGTCCCACGCCACCAAGTGATAGAGCGCGACCGCGGTGTCGCCGAGCATCGTGACGACTTTTTCGCCGCGAAGCTCGATCGGCCGAATGCCATTGCTGGTCGTCGTATCGGGGCCGGGTGGAAACTCGAACCGTACTCCCTTGGGCGCGAGTACCTTAATGAACAGGTTGAACGGCTGTCCGATGATCACCGTGTCCGGGTTTACCCGATAGCCCATTTGCACTGGCAGCTCGGCTCGCGGATTTTGCGAGGCTTGCGGAGCTATCGCCTGCAACAGCAATAGCGCGATGGTTACGAAGCTCATCGGCGGTGCGCCCGCGTCTCTCTCGCGCGGAAGAAGCGAAGCAGCGGCTCGACGACTCCGCCTTCCGTGCGCACCGCGACCTCGTCGATCGCGAGCCGTCGCAGCAGATGCTTCCGCTCTTCCCGTTCCGTCGCGACGCGCTCCGCGTACGCCTGGCGGACATTCGCGCTGCTGGTATCGACCTCGAAAGTGTCGCCGGTCTCCGGATCCATCAGCCGCGCGATGCCGATGTCGGGAAGATCGCGCTCGCTCGGGTCTTCGACGGTAACGGCAACGACGTCGTGCCGCTGCGCCAGAATCTTTAGCGGGTGGGAGATGTCGCCCTCGAGAAAATCGGAGACGATGAACACGATCGCGTGCTCATTCAGCATCTTCGCGACGTAGTCGATTGCCGTCACCATGTCGGTCCCGCGCCCGACCGGCTCGAATGCGAGGAGGTCGCGAATGATGCGCAGTACGTGACGTCTCCCCTTCCGCGGAGGAATGACGTGCTCGATGCGATCGGTGAAGAGGAGAACGCCGACACGATCGTTGTTGCGGATCGCGGACATTGCCAGCACGGCGGCGAGCTCGCTCGCCAGCTCGCTCTTGAATCGCTTTACCGTCCCGAATCTTTCCGAGCCGGATAGATCGACCACCAGCATTACCGTCAGCTCACGCTCCTCGATGTAGCGCTTGACGAAAGGACGGCGCATTCGCGCTGTGACGTTCCAGTCGATCGAGCGGACTTCGTCGCCGGGCTGATACTCGCGCACCTCCGAGAACTCCATCCCCTGCCCTTTGAACACCGACCGGTACTCCCCGGTGAAAACGGAGTTGACCAGCCCGCGGGTCCGCAGCTCGATGAGCTTTACCTGCCGCAGAATCTCGGGCGGCACTCCCATCGGCTTCTCGGGCGTGCGCTTCGGCGCCTCCTTGCGACCGCGACGGGCGCGAAAAATACCGATCACGGAACGGGTATCGCTTCCAGGATGCGAGCGACGATCTCGTCGCTGGTCACTTCTTCCGCCTCGGCTTCGTAAGTTCGGAGCACGCGGTGGCGCAGAACGTCGGGCCCGATTGCCTTCACGTCGTCGGGCGTTACGAAAGCGCGTCCACGCAGAAAAGCGTGGGCGCGGGAGCCCTGGGCGAGCGCCAGCGTTGCGCGCGGGCTGGCGCCGAATTCGATCAGGGGCTTCAGCTCGGCGAGGCCAGCCTGATCGGGATTGCGCGTGGCGTGGACGATCTCGACGATGTAGTCGACCACCCGTTCATCGATGTACAGCTCCGCAATGTGCCGCCGGGTATCGAGGATCTGTCTCGGGCTGGCGACCTGATCGACGCCGATCGGCTCCCCGCTCGCCATCCTTCGCAGCACCTCTTTCTCTTCCTCACGCGTCGGATACCCGACGTGCAGCTTCATCATGAAGCGGTCCACTTGCGCTTCAGGAAGCGGATACGTGCCCTCCTGCTCGATCGGGTTCTGCGTGGCGAGCACGAGGAACGGCTCCTCGAGCACGTGCGTCGTCCCGCCGATCGTTACCTGCTTCTCCTGCATCGCCTCGAGCAGCGCCGCCTGCACCTTCGCCGGCGCGCGATTGATCTCGTCCGCCAGAATGATGTTCGCGAAGATCGGTCCCTTCTTGACCGAGAACTTTCCGTTCGATTGGTCGTAGATCTGGGTGCCGACGACATCCGCCGGCAGCAGATCCGGGGTGAACTGGATCCGGCTGAACGAAGTGTTGATCGTCTCCGCCAGGGTCCGGACGGTCAGGGTTTTTGCGAGACCCGGGACGCCTTCCAGCAAGACGTGTCCACCGGTGAGAAGACTTATCATGAGACGTTCGACCATGTAGTCCTGGCCGACGATGCGGCGGCCTACCTGACGCACGACCTCCTGGACCATCGATGCATCAGCGGCTATTGCGGTGGTTCCGTTCACGTCTTGCTCCTCCCGTGGTGTTCTTGCTCTTGCCACTGCCCTTGGTGAGCGCGGCAATGATCTCCGTTTCGCGCGCCGTCAGCGCACGCGTCCTGCCCGATTCCAGCGTCCCCAGTTTCACCGGTCCAAACCTTGTCCGTACCAACCGCAGGACCTCGAGACTCAACGCCTCGCACAACCGCCTTATCTCTCGCGTCTTTCCTTCGGCGATCGTCAGCTCGACGTCCCATATGCCGCGACCGACCCGCCGCGCCGAGACACTCGTCGGCATGACCAGTCCGTCTTCCAGCTCTACACCCTTCATCGCCGCTCGTGCCGCATCGGCGCCGTCGCCACGCACTGTGGCTACGTAAGTCCGCTCGACCTCGCTGCTCGGGTGAGTCAATTTGTGCGCCGCGTCGCCGTCCGTCGTCAGCAGCAGCACGCCTTCCGTCATGTAATCGAGACGTCCGACGTAAGTCAGTCCCGGCACATCCTCCACCACATCGAAAACCGTGCGGCGTCCCCCTGGATCCGAGCGTGTCGTGAGCACACCCGTCGGCTTGTTGAGAACAATCCATTCCAGAGCGGCTGGTAAGGCAACGGCCTTGCCATCGACGGTGATTTTGTCGTGTTGGGGGTCGACGCTCTGCCCGGTTTGGGCGATGACGCCATTGATGCTCACGCGTCCAGCGGCAACGAGTTCTTCTGCCCGGCGACGCGACGCGACTCCCGCGCGCGCCAGCGCGCGCTGAATTCGCATTGA
>DASWBC010000533.1:0-2395 GCA_036390815.1 Gemmatimonadaceae bacterium | reverse complement strand
GGCTCTTCCTCGATCACAAACTCATTTGCGCCGACGATGATTTTTTCTTTGGCTTCGGCAGCGCGCTGGTATTGGTAGGAGGCCTCGGCAACTTCTTTCTGGGGATAGCCGCGCTCGATAGCTTTGACCATTCCGCCCATGGCGTCCAGTTTGCCGAAATAATCGAAGGCGCCTTTTTCCATTTGAAGCGTTAAGGTCTCAAGGAAGTATGATCCGCCAAGAGGGTCTACTGTCTGCGTCACGCCGGATTCGTAGGCGATGATCTGCTGAGTGCGCAACGCGATGCGCGCCGCCTCTTCTGTCGGCAACGCCAAAGCCTCGTCGTAGGAATCCGTGTGGAGCGACTGCGTGCCGCCCAGCACCGCTGCCATCGCTTGCAGGGCCACGCGAGCGATGTTATTCATCGGTTGCTGCGCGGGCAGCGAAACGCCTGCGGTCTGGGTGTGAAAACGCAACAACCCGCTTCGCTGGTTCTTTGCTTTGAAGCGGTCCTTCATCACCTGGTACCAGATTTTGCGCGCCGCGCGGTACTTTGCGATCTCCTCGAAGAAATCGTTGTGGGCGTTGAAGAAGAAGGAGAGACGCGGCGCGAACTGGTCCACGTCGAGGCCGGCGTCGATTCCGTACTTGACGTACTCCATCCCGTCCCGGAGGGTGAAGGCCAGCTCCTGGAGGGCCGTCGATCCCGCTTCCCGGATGTGGTACCCGGAGATGGAGATCGTGTTCCAGCGCGGCACTTCCCGCCCGCAGAACTCGAAGATGTCGGTCGTGAGCTTCAAGGAAGGCCGCGGAGGAAAGATATAAGTGCCGCGGGCGACGTATTCCTTGAGCATGTCGTTCTGGATCGTGCCCGAGAGCTTCTCCCAGGCGATGCCGCGCTCCCGGGCGACGGCGAGCAGGAGCGCGAGCAGAATCGCGGCGGTCGAGTTGATCGTCATCGAGATGGAGACGGACTCGAGAGCCAGGCCTTCGGTCAGGATCCGCATGTCCTCGATCGTCGCGATCGCCACTCCCACTTTTCCGACTTCGCCGCGCGCCATCGGATCATCCGAGTCGTATCCCATCTGGGTCGGAAGATCGAACGCGATCGAGAGACCCGTCTGGCCCTGATCGAGCAGATAACGGTACCGGCGGTTCGAATCGCGAGCGGAGCCGAATCCCGCATACTGCCGCATCGTCCAGTAGCGCTCCCGGTACATCTGCCGGGAAATGCCCCGCGTGAAAGGGAACTCGCCGGGCGCCGGCTCTCCGTAGAAGCCGTGAATGGGGATGCCGGAACTGGTCGTCGCCGCCGGAACAGGCCGTCCGTCCTTCTTTTTCATCGAGACTCGGATTCTACGGGAAGCCGGAGCCCGGCAGACGGGAGAGGGTGGAGAGGAGACAAATAGGAGATCTTTGCCTGTCTTCGTCTCGCGCCCTCCCCTTTTCCGGCCCAGCCCGGATTATTCATGAGCACCCGGCCGAAACACGCGCAAGTCATTGAGAGATGAAGGGACTGTTACGCGGGGATGGCATGAAGCCGAGTGCAGCTTGTTCCCGCGAGAGCCACCCGGTCGCGTCGCGCGACCGCGACAGACTGTTCGTCGGCACGAGGAAAACCGACGACGGCGACCGTCCGCGGGGGCACGGGGGACCAGAAGGTCCCCCGCCAGACACTGCCATCGCAGAGGAAGAGAGAAAGTCCGACGACGTATCCGGCGAGCAGCCCGGCGCAGGGGCTCGTGGCGCCCCCTGAAACCCCGGGATCCGCGGGACGGTCGGAGTCGTTCATGAGTAATGCGGGCTAGAATCACGGCGACATGACGGAACAGTTGCGCGGCAGCCTGGAAGTCTTCGGATTCGCGGATCTCCTGCAGTGGATGGAGCTGAATCGCCGTTCCGGCCGTCTGATGCTGTCGCGCGGGTCCGACCGGCGCGCTGTCGACTGGCGCGACGGGGAGATCGTCTACGTTTCGGGATTCCTGCCGCGCAACCGCCTGGCGATCCATCTGCTGCGCAGCGGCGCCCTGGCGGCTCCGGTTCTCTATGAGCTTCTCGCGCAAAGCCTCACAGGAGGCGGGACGCTTTCACGCTTGATCCTCGACGGGGGATACGACACGCACGACGGCCTCTCGCTGCGAGTCGAGGAGCTGTCGCGGCGGCTGCTCTTCGAGATGTTCGAATGGCGCGATGCTCATTTCCAGTACGACCCCGACTACACCGTGGAGCGGATTCTCCGGATCAGCCTCTCCATGCGGGGACAGGCCCTGGCCTTGCAGGGCGCCAAGGATGCGGACGACAGCCGGCGCGACCCGGGCGATCCGAGGCGGACGAACGAACCCGATCGCCGCGCTTTTCCTTTCGCGCGGCGCGACATCTCCGAGCGCTACTGGGACTTGCTGGAAGAGATCGGAAC
>DASWBC010000532.1:0-3775 GCA_036390815.1 Gemmatimonadaceae bacterium | reverse complement strand
ATTGCCGCGCATGCTGCGGACACTCGACGAACGGCAGGAGATCGATGCTGTGTCCGCTTCACACGCAGACAGCTCGGGCGCCGAGAACTTTGTCTCCCAGTATTGGAACGTGCTTCTTCGTTTCGGCGAACAGCGCCACTCTGCGCACTGCGCTCAGTTCGCACCAGGATGCGGAGCTGTGCGGCGCAAAGCGTTCTTCTCGGTGGGAATGTACGATGAATGGCGGTTTGCCACTGCGTGTCTGGAAAACGTCGAGCTTGGAGAGCGCCTGCTCGGAACGGGTCACGGCGTCCTATTGAGCTCCGAGCTCAGGGTTACACACCTGAAGCGTTGGGATCTCCGTTCCGTTTTTCGGGAGGTGTGGTTTCGGAGCCGGCTTCTCGCTCGCTCACTTGGCTATTCGAGAATGAGCGCCGCCGCGCCGGGTGACGTCGTCTTCACTCTGAGCCGCGCGCTAACGCCTGCGGTGGCACTCCTGGCGACACTGATGCTCGCGGCGGCATTCGTCCCGACACCCCGCGCGGGTGCGAAAGGTGGAGTGGCGCTACTGGTTCTTCTTCTGACCAACCTGCCGGTGCATCGCTTCTACGCGAGCGCGCGGGGGCTAGGCTTCGCTCTCTTGTCCGCGCCTCTGCACACGTTTGTCCAAATCGTGGCTGGGTTGGCTTTGTGCACTGGGTGGATTCTTCGCGACGTGTTCGGCGACGTCTCCCCGGATGCCACTACGCAGGCGTACTCCGAAGTAGGGCATGAGATATGGCCCCCGGTGCCACGAAGACTCTGATAACCGCCCGGTAGGGTCTTACCAACCGCCCCGACGGAATATCATCACCGGCACGGTGCGAGCCATGATCATGAGGTCTTCCGCCACCCCCCGGCGCTCGAGGTATTCGAGGTCGTAGCGCACCTTGATCCGCACATCGTCGACGCTCGTGTCATACGCCTGATTGATCTGTGCCCAGCCAGTGATCCCCGGTCTGGCCCGCTGACGCAGCGGATACTCGGCGATATCGTCGCAAAGCCTGGAGAAAATGCTTGGCCGCTCGGGACGTGGCCCGACGATGTTCATCTCACCACGAATCACATTGACAAGCTGGGGAAGCTCGTCGATCCGGTATTTCCGCATCAGACGTCCAACCGCTGTTACGCGGGCGTCTCTTTGTACCGCCCACACAGCGCCATTTTTTTCGGCGCCGATCTGCATGGTGCGAAACTTCAGAATCATGAACGGCCTACCGCCTAAATCACGCATCCGACGGTCGTAAACGCTCGGATTCCTGGCGTGCCGGCGCCGATCGAGACCGACACGAGCCTGCGCGTAGAAGATCGGGCCGGGCGAGGTGAGCTTAACGAGAAAAGCAAAGACCAGCATGATCGGGGAGGCCAGAACAAGCCCGATGGTGGCAAGGGTGATGTTGACCACGCGGTCGAGATTGTCCGATCGGGAGCGGGGAAGCATCGCGTGAGAGGTCGATGCCTTCCGCGGCGCCGGCTCCCGCACGACCGGGATAGCACGCACGGCCTCCGTCGTTACCGCGTGACGCGGTATCGCACTCGAGTGTTGCGAATCCAGCGGCGTCAACTCCGCCGCACCAAGGCCGGGCATCACGGTCGGGATTCGGTTAGGCTGCGCAAAGATTCAGTCGTTCGGTTTGGGAGATGCTCTGAGCTAGCGGCGGTGCATTGCAACAACCAATGCGAGAACGCTTGCCAGCGCGCCGGTCAACCCAATCAGAGTCGAGGCCCCCAGGTCGCGCCGTTGCCCCACGACCAGCTCGTCGCCGGCCGATAGTCCGAATTGATCAAGCGTCAACCCGTTGGAGATCGCCTTGCTTGTTTCACCCGCAGAGCGGTATTCCTGATTCTGCCGGCGCACGATCGAACGTCCGACGTCCGCGGCTCCAGTGGGGCCGCCCGCGCCCATTATCGCATCAGTGATCGGGATGTCAGACGCGAACGCAAAATATCCGGGCCGGGCTACTGCGCCCATGACGCCAACGCGTATGAGAGGGGTCACCTCGATCTGTTGTGCCTTCACATACTTCAACACTTCTGTGGAGACACGCTGTTGTAACTCCGAGCGAAGCACGCCCGCAACCGAGACCATGATCATGCCGGGCAGCTCGAGCGAACGCTCGGACCGAACGACGAGGGTATCCCGGTGCACCGCATCGGAAATAATTGTCACGACGACACGATCGCCGACCTGGAAATCGCCGTCGCGAAGGCGCTGACGGATGGCTGCGGCTACCACCGCGTTCTGGGCATGCGCGGCGGGGTCGCCGGTCGTCGCCGCGACCTCTGCGCGAGTGGCAGCATCAGTCAGTTCGGCACGCGAGACCAATGGTCCGGGCGCGGATTGAGCCCCGCTTTCGGCGGCGCGCGATGCGAGGAAGATCAGAAACACGGCGGCGACGAGCCAACCACTGCCCGAACGAAGGCGGGCCGCTGCGAAGCTGGAAACGCGTAGTGGAATGCGCATGATACTCTCGGCTAAAGGAGAGGCGTTGCAGCTTGCTGGCTCTCTAATGAGTGCAGCCTATGCGCCGACAACAAGACCTCTTGGGGTGGCGAGACTCCCTCCTGGGGTTCTTAAGGATCCACTGTGGGAGTAGTCAGTTCCGTAGTAACGATACATGCCGCCGCCAGGAATTCCGTTGATTACGGCTCCGAGAATTCGGATTGGCAGGCGATCCAATACCGTCAACTTTGCGGCCGCGAGTTTCCGGTCAGAGGCGCCCTGACGCAGGACGATGAGAATATTTCCCGCAACAGCGCCGAGGGCGTATGCATCGACGCCCGCGATGAATGGTGGAGAATCGATGATTACGACGTCGAACCTTTGCCGAGCCATTTCGATGAGGGCGCTCATTTTGGCGGACACGAGCAGCTCAGGTGCTTTGGCCGCGCGCGTTCCGCGGGGGAGCAGAAACAGATTCTCGGAGGATGTTGATTTCACGACGGCGTCGACACTCGTACCGTTGCTGAGGTACTCAACGAGTCCCGGCGTTACCTGTATGTCGAAGGTGCTGTGCAGCGTGCCGCATCTCAGGTCGCCGTCGATCAAGAGGGTCCGGTGACCGGCGCTTGCGAACGCGAGTGCAAGATTGGAAGATACCAGCGATTTGCCGTCATCCTTGCTGGGACTGGAAACCGCAAGAACTATGGGACCATTCGCGGGAAAGTCGTACCGTATCGCCAATCGAAGTGTTCGAAAGGATTCTACGACTTGCGACATCAGGTCGACCTGGAACTTTCCGCTGCGATTCGGGTTGAGCCGCGGGACGGTGCCTGCGATCGTCAGCCCGAGTTCGTTGGTCGCCTGCTCAGGATACCGGAAGCGGCGATCGAGGCGATCGTGAAGAAGCGCGATAGCGACCGCAATCCCGAAACTGGCGAGCACTGCCAGGAATAGCAGGCGCGGCGCATCGTTCGAATTCGGACGCGTGGGCGGCACGGCGAAATCGAGGATACTCAAGTCCGGGGTCGTCTGCGCCTCGGCGAGCGACACTTCCTCATACCGCGCTTTCAGGACGCCGTAGAGATTTTCACTCGCCGAAACCTGTCGGGCCAGTCGCATCTCTTCGATCGTGCGTGTTGGGATGGCTCGCAATTCCGTCGACTGCGTCTCCAGGCGTGCGCCCAGGTCCCGCTCTCGCGTCCGGAGTGTCGTGATAACGCTCTGCACTATCTGCGGAATGGTTTCATACTGCAGGACGCGGACGGTCTCGCTCAACTGCTTGATCCGTGGATTGGCGTCCGTGAGAAACTGCTG
>DASWBC010000531.1:0-1714 GCA_036390815.1 Gemmatimonadaceae bacterium | reverse complement strand
GAAGACGACCACGATGAAGAGCGGCTTGAGGAAGGGGAGAAGCCGTTTCATGCGGTCGACGATTCTAATTCACGGAGAGGATTGAAGATGTGATCATCGTCCCGGTCTGGAGGTCGCAGGAACGCCCTGGCGATCGGTCGCGGTCGGGCTTCCTGCACGCAAGTCCCTGCGCCAGCGCTGCGCGATCGGCATCTGGCGGCCGTTTCCAAACGCCTTGGTCGAGACGCGGATGGTGGGCGCAGCCTGTCTCCGTTTGAACTCGCTCGTATCGACGAGCTTCAGAATCCGCTCCACGAGCGCGCGGTCGAATCCGGCGGCGGCAATCTCGTCGACCTCCAGCCACTCTTCGATGTAGAGCTTCAGGATCGCATCCAGCACGTCGTAGGGTGGCAGCGAGTCCTGGTCGGTCTGATTCGGTCGCAGTTCGGCTGACGGTGGTTTGGCAATCGTCGATTCGGGGATGATCTGGCGATCGCGGTTCAACCAGCGCGCCACTTTGTAGACGGTGGTCTTGTAGACGTCGCCGAGGAGCGCGAGCCCACCGGCCATGTCGCCGTACAGCGTGCAGTAGCCGACGGCGAGCTCCGACTTGTTTCCGGTGCTGAGCACCATGGCGCCGGTCCGGTTCGACCAGGCCATCAACAGATTGCCGCGAATGCGCGCCTGCACGTTCTCATCGGTCACGTCGAACGGCATCGCGCCGAACAAGGCATCGAACGCGGTCTCATAGGCCGCGTAAATGCTGTCGATCGGAGCGAGGTGGAATGCGATGCCGAGGTTTGCCGCGACTGCGCGAGCGTCGTCGATGCTTCCCCGCGACGAAAAGGGGGAAGGCATGGCGATCCCGGTGACGTGATCGGCGCCGAGGGCTTCCACCGCCAGCGCCGCGGTGACCGCCGAATCGATTCCTCCTGACAAACCGATGACCACGCTCGAGAAGCCGCACTTTCGGATGTAGTCGTGCAACCCGAGAACCAGCGCTTCGGCGATCTCTTCCTCTTCGCCCAGCGGGACGGGTGAGCAGCACGGCGGGCCGCTCTCAGTCACGAGGACACCGGCTTCGCGGAAGGCTTCTGCGCAGTAGACCGCCCGCCCGCCAGAATCGAGCACCAGGCTCGATCCGTCGAAGAGCAGTTCATCGTTTCCGCCAACCTGGTTCACGTAAACCAGCGGAATGCCGTAGCGAACTGCGATGTCCCGGAAGATCTCGTAACGCGCCTGCCGTTTGCCGGCGTTGAAAGGAGAGGCGGATATGTTCAGGAGCAGCTCGGCGCCTCCGCGGGCGAGGTCTTCGACCGGGTTGCGCCCGTAGATCCTGATTCCCTTCATCTTTTCGGCGAACCAGAAGTCCTCGCAGATCGCCACGCCAACCCGTTTTCCGCAGAGATCGAGAACGCTGACCGAATGCGCCGGCTCGAAGTGACGCAACTCGTCGAATACGTCGTAGGTCGGCAGCAGCATCTTGTGCTGCTCGAAAATGGCCGACCCGTTCTGTGCCACCACGGCCGTGTTGTGCAGTCGTTTGCCGGGGAACCGCTCGTTGCGCGTGACGCAGCCGAAGATGAGCGCGGTGGGGCCGGTCAAGGCCGCGAGGGAATCGCGCACAGCCAGGTTCGCGTCGATGAACGCGCCGCGGTCGAGTAAGTCCCGCGGCGGATAACCGGTGACCGCGAGCTCTGGAACCATCACCACGTCGGCCTGCTCGCGCACGCCG
>DASWBC010000530.1:0-2650 GCA_036390815.1 Gemmatimonadaceae bacterium | reverse complement strand
AGCCGGAACGGTCACCGCGCTCAGATATCCGTCCGTGGTCGAGTACTGCAGGGCGGTGGCACGTTGCTCGCCCTGCAATAGCAGCTGTACGCCGCCGAGCCCGCGCTGAATCTGACCGATGCGCGCAATGACGCCCATCGAATACAGAATATCGGCCGTCGGCTCCTCGGTATTGTCGCGCTGCGCGACAGCGAACACCAGCCGGTCGCCCTTGAGGGCTGCCTCGATCGCGCGGAGAGTTGAAGGCCTTCCAGCCGCTATCGGCTGGGTAAGCCCCGGGAAAATAACAGTCCCCCTCAAAGGGAGAACGGGTAATGTTTGACGCTGTGCCATTGTCATTCCGAAGACATGATTCTTATTTAGATACTACTCCAGGGACCTCCCATACTGCATCTTTTGCTCACATGGTTCTACGCCAGCACGGCACGAATCGCAACGCGGCACCTGCTGAATTGACGCGGCCAAATGCCAATTAGTCCAACCGACGAGCTGGGCACACATGTGTCTCAGGTCCTCTCTGCAAACTATGAGCTAGAGAGCGAGGTCGGTCGTGGCGGTATGGGCATCGTGTATTGCGCCCGGGATAGGCGTCTCAAACGCGAGATCGCGATCAAGGTGCTGCCGCCGGAGCTGAGCTTCCGCGCCGACATTCGCCAACGATTTCTGCGCGAGGCTGAGACCGCCGCGCAGCTCAATCACCCCAACATCGTTCCGATTTACACCGTCGAAGAGCGGGACAATCTCGTTTACTTCGTCATGGCGTACATAAAGGGCGACAACCTCGGCCAGCGCCTCCAGCAGCACGGCCCGATCGCGCCGGTCGAAGTGCGGCGCATTCTGCGCGAAGTCGCCGACGCGCTCGCGTACGCGCACAGCCGCAATGTCATTCACCGCGACATCAAGCCCGACAACATCATCATCGACGAAGAGACGGGCCGCGCGATGGTGACCGACTTCGGCATCGCGCGCGCACTCACCGACAGCGGCGACTCTCGTCTCACCGCCACGGGAATGGCGATCGGGACTCCGGCCTACATGTCTCCCGAGCAATCCGCCGGCGACAGCGCCATCGATGGACGCAGCGACCTCTACTCGCTTGGCGTCGTAGGCTACCAGATGCTCTGCGGCCAGCCGCCATTCGTCGCCAACAACACGCCTTCCATGCTGGTGAAGCATCTCTCCGAGAGGCCGATCCCCGTGGACCAGCGCTGGCCCGACCTGCCGCAGGATCTCTCGCGTGCGGTGATGATATGTCTCGAGAAAGATCCGGCCGATCGCTTCCCGAACGCGGCCGCCTTCGCGGTTGCCCTCGATGGCGGTTCGATGCCGACGCTCGCGACGCGCGCTTCGGCCACTCCCTCGACAGTGGCAACGCGCGCCAATGCGCGCGAGCGCGAAATCACCGAGCCCCTGCGCGATCGTTACACACCGGCGTCGCAGGCCCCGTACTCGCCCTCCCAGCCGACCGCGGAAGAAATGATCAGATGGCAAGCACCGATGGTCGCTTCCTTCCGGCGCAAGCTCGCGCCCTATCTCGCGGTGAACGCGATCCTGGTGCCGATCTCGCTCTTCTCGAATCACGACTTCATCGCGCTCACGGTCATCTGGACCGTGGCCCTCGCGTTCAAGTACTCGAAGCTGTGGGCCGCGGGTTACGACTGGCGCGATGTGTTTCGTCAGCCCCGCAACCGTCTGATCTTCGATGTGGCCGCCGAGACGATCGACGACGCGCGGGCGCTATTCGACGACAAGAAGCGCGCCGAGGTGCGAGCACGCGCGCGGTCGAGGGGGCAGGGACTGTTCTCACCCATCCCTCCTCTCCCGACGATGCAGCCGTTTCAGCCCTACCCGAGGGTCGGCGGTCCGACGACGAGCCTGAGCCCGATCCCCGCCGGATCGCCCGCGCCTTTCGCGGACTCGCGGTATGGATCCGCGATTCGGGACGCGGAAAGCGATCATCGCGAGATCCATCGGCAGCTCCTCAACATGCCGCAGGACGACAAGGATCAGATTCCTGAAGTTGCCGCATCCGCTGACGCAGTGTTCAGGCGCGTGCAGCAGCTCGCGCTTTCCCTCTCCGACATGGATCGGAGCGCGGGCCGCGAAACGTCCGAAGGTATCGAGAAGGAGATAACGACACTCGAATCACAGGCGAATCCGCTTGACTACAACGCCAGCGAGGGCCGCGTACGTCGCCTGGCGATGCTGCGGCGGCAACGACGCGCCCTCGCGGAGATCACGCGCAAGAAGAAAGAAGCCCAGGAAAAGCTGGATAGCTGCCGTCACCTCCTGCGATCGATGCGGCTCGAGCTGGTACGCTTCCGCACCGGTGGTCTCAACGCCCAGCCGACCGGTCTCACCATGGTCACGCAGCAAGCACAGAGCGTGGTAAGGGAGATGGGGTACCTCTCCGACGCCAACGCCGAGCTCAACGCGCTCTGACCGAGGCGCGTCGCGCGCCTCCACGACACCCCTTGCGACGCATCCCGTGGCCGTTACTGCACAGTCTTGGAAACTACAACGGATGGTGAACACGATACGGGTGAGACCAATCGCACTCCTTTCGCCTTTGCTCTCCTGCCATCAGAGCCGTGCTCAAGAGGAAGGCCGGATACGACAACGGGTTCCAGAGCTGGATCCTCTGGAACCC
>DASWBC010000529.1:0-2574 GCA_036390815.1 Gemmatimonadaceae bacterium | reverse complement strand
GTCTGGATTTACAGCGAGCCGGGGCATGGAACCTCGCTCAAGCTCTATTTCCCGGAGGTCAGTGCCGTCGCTGCCTTCCAGCCAGGGGAATACAAGCCCGCCGACAAAGAAGCTTCTCGCGGTTCGGAGACGATTCTCGTCGTTGAAGACGAAGAGGCAGTGCGTGGACTCACGTCGCGGATTCTGGAGAAGCAAGGTTACCGCGTCCTGTCGGCGCAGCACGGACGCGAGGCAATGGAAATCGCGACGAAGGAGGTGGGCATAATCGATCTGGTGCTTACAGACGTCGTGATGCCCGGCATGAATGGCAGAGGCTTGGTGGAGCGTCTCGCGGGAATTCGTCCGAGAATGAAGTCGCTCTATATGTCGGGTTATACCGACGACGACATCATCAGACGTGGATTCATCGAGCCCTCGAAGAGTTTTCTTCAAAAGCCCTTCACTTCTGAATCCTTGCTGCAAACCGTGAGGAAGGTTCTGGACGAGGGCTGACCCGCGGCCGAGTTGAGCGCGCCTGTACTGACCTGTATATAGGGTCATGAACTCGAATGCCATTGGCGTGGCGGCGGCGGTGATTTCACTCGCGCTGCTCGCGAATCAGGTGCGCGCCCAGGATACGACGATAGCCAGGCTCGAGCCGGTAATCGTGGAGATCGACCGCGGGGCACACAGGTCCCCTCTCGAACTCCCTTTCGCCGTCACCGTTCAGACCCCGGACTCGATGCGACCGGGTCAGCGACATCTCTCGCTGGACGACGCGCTGTGGCTGATCCCTGGGCTCTCGGTCTCCAATCGAAATAATCCATCGCAGGATCCGCGTATCTCCATTCGGGGCTTCGGCGCGCGCTCCGCATTCGGGGTCCGGGGCATTCGGGTGCTGCGCGATGGAATTCCCCTAACGCTCCCCGACGGCCAGACGCCCGTTGATTACCTCGACCTCGAGTCAGTGGGCCGCGTGGAGGTAATGCGCGGCAGCGCGTCCTCGCTCTATGGAAATGCGGGTGGCGGAGTGGTCGACATCCGGACCAGTGACCCGCCTCCGGTTCCGGTTTCGGGTGCTGTCCGAATGTGGACTGGCGCTTTTGACACGCGTCGTCTAGTCGCGAGGACCGGCGGTATGGCCGATGGATTCGGCTATCAGGCCAACGCCGCGCGAACCGAAAGCGACGGCTATCGCGACTACTCGCGTCAACGAATGACGAACGGGTTCGCACGCATGTCCTACGACAACGAAGGAGGGTCGTACGCGCTCGAGTGGCTCGGAGTGAATACGCCGGTCGCGCAGAATCCGGGAGCGATTACGCGAGCGCAGTTCGAGACTGACCCGCGAATGGCGGACCCGCTCTCGATAAGGAAAGGCGCCCGCAAGGCCGTGACTCAATCGCAGTTCGGCTTGACTGGGCGTCACAGCCTTGCGCGCGGTGAGATCGAAGCATCGGGATACGGCGGAACACGAACACTCGACAATCCGCTGACCTTCGCTGTCGTGGGTGTTGGCCGCGCGATGTCGGGCGGCAATCTGCGAGCGACACTTCCCTTCTCGCTGCTCGGCGCCGATCACACTTTCACCGCCGGGACGGAGGTCCAGCTGCAGAACGACCTGAGGCTGAATTACACCAACTGCAACGATGTTCCCCCGCCCGCCGCGCCCACTGCAACGTGCCCGCTCCTCGGCGTCGAACGCGGATCAGTGACGCTGAATCAGCGCGAAATCGTCTCCTCCTTCGGGTCGTATGCCCGGGATGAGCTGAACCTCGGAGAGCGATACACCTTCACCGCGTCGGCCCGGACCGATGCCGTACGCTTCCGAGTGAAGGACAAACTGATCAACGCGACGAATCCGGACGACTCGGGGCAACGACTTCTCGATGCCATGAGTCCAATGGTGGGCATTCTCGCCAGGCTGTCTGAATCCCACAGCGCCTACGCAAACATCTCTTCGGCGTTCGAGACTCCCACCGCGACCGAGCTCGGAAATCAGCCGAGCGGAGCGGGCGGGATAAATCGCGACCTGAAGCCACAGCGCTCGACGACATACGAAGTCGGAGTCAAGGGCGTCGGAGCCAGCGGCCTGCAATACACCGCTGCGCTGTTCGCGACCGGCGTCCATGACGAGTTGATTCCGTTCGACATCCCCGCCAGCGGGGGCAGGCGATACTTTCGGAACGCCGGCCGCACATCGCGCCGAGGGGTTGAGCTGGGGCTCGGGATTGAGATCAGGCAGCTCGAGCTAGGCGGAGCTTACACCTACGCGAACTATCGCTTCGTCGACTTCACCGTGGACACCGCGCAGTACGCCGGAAACAGGATCCCCGGCATTCCGCGCCAGACGCTTCAGGCAAGCGCGGCGCTGCACGGGTCGCTCGCGACGCTGGTCACGGAAGCGGCCCTCGCCGACAGAATGTTCGTCAACGACGCGAATTCGGAGAGCTCTCCGGGCTACGCAATCTTCAATGCGAGAATCGTATCGAGCGCGCTGTGGAGCGGATCCGGCGCGGAACTGACGTTCGGCGCACAGAACGTGTTCGACACCAAGTACATCTCTTCCGTGAGCGTGAACGCGGCTGCGGGGAA
>DASWBC010000528.1:0-2185 GCA_036390815.1 Gemmatimonadaceae bacterium | reverse complement strand
GGAGCGTCCGGTTGCCCATCATTCTGCCTCCCTCGCGAAACGTCTTGAAGGCATCCTCGGATTGACGCGCCATCACGATGTCGGCGACGAGGCGAACATAGTCGCTCCCACGCGCAGCATCCGCGAGATCGCGTGCAGCACTTACGGCCATTCCAATGACAGGTTTGGCGACAGCCGATCCGCCTCGCAGCTGCGCCTGGTACTCCTCGAGCATGCGCTGGTGCTCGCGCATGTGCGGCAGGTGGCGTGAGCAGAGATCGCTGAAGCGAGGGTCTTCTGCCTCTTCCTCGTGCGCCTCCAGTGCGCTCAGGAATACGCCGTGCTGGGTCACGGCATTGTCGATCTGGCTCTTCAGGAACGCGTTTCCCGTATCCATCATCGTCTCCGAAGTCGAGTGTCCATTCACCGGAATCGAACTGGTCAAACTTAGCCCGAAACGACTCCTGTCACTCCCGATTCCGCCTTGGAATAAGCAAGCTGCCGGCCAGTGGATCGACCGAAACGGTTAGAGGTGTACCCGCGAGGAGCTCACCGTCAGCCTGGGCGGGCATGTGGGGCACGGTTTCGATTCTGAAATCGCGCCCCGACTTATAGAAGAGGCACGGATCGGGACCGAAGTCCTTCCTGATCATGCGCCAGAGGATCCGCAGCGAGTCGCTGTGGCTCTGGGGCGAGAAGACGCATGCGTTGAGAAGCCCGTCGTCACGAGCGATCCCATCGCCGAACGCGACGAGATCGTTGAGCACGGCTCCGAAATTTGCGACCAGGACTGCCGACGCGGATCGATCGTAGACGATACCGTCAACCGTGAGCCGTAGCTCGAATTTCTGGTTGCGCAGCACCGCCTTGAATCCACCGATGACGTAGGCCATGAAGCCAAAGCGCCTCTTCAGCCTGGCGGGAGCCTCCGACATCATGGTCGCGTCGAGCCCTACCCCTACGCCAATGACAAAACGACGTCCGTCGCCGAGGCGTCCCAGATCCATCCTCGCTTCATCGCCGTTGAGGAGAATCGGCACCGCTCGGGCCGGATTCAGCGGAATGTGCAGCGTCCGCGCGACGACGTTCGCGGTTCCTCCCGCCAGCACTCCGAGGGGCGGTCCCTGATGCGCGAGAGCGCCCAGCACTTCCATTACGGTTCCGTCACCGCCGAGTGTGAAGACGGCGTCGTATTTGTGCGCGTGTGTCCTGGCGATCGTCGCCGCGTGTAAGGGCGCTTCGGTCGGCATGGAATCGCAAGCGACTCCCGCTTTGGCAAAGGCCCTAAGCGCCTGGCGGTGGATGCGCGCTCCCCGCCGCGACCCAGGATTCACTATCAGTAGCACGCGCTCGATCCTTCTGGGCGCAAACTTCATTGCCGTCGCTGCGCTCATGTGTGTCGCGGGTTACTGGATGCTCGGGGCGGGGATCGAACCCGCATGGGATCTTATCCCAAGGGATTTTAAGTCCCTCGCGTCTACCGGTTTCGCCACCCGAGCGGAGAAGGACGAGCCAGCGCGGATGCGTGGCACTGACCGCGAAGAGAAACTAAGCGGGAAACGGGACTCGAACCCGCGACCCCAACCTTGGCAAGGTTGTGCTCTACCAACTGAGCTATTCCCGCAAGCAGAGACAAAGCTACCCGTGCAAAACGACGCCAACAAGCGGCGCGCGTGCCTCTGAGAGTCTCCCAATTGCAAGTTGCCAAAACCTCGCGCGACATGGTAACGTCCCCCGCGGGCGGACATCTCGGCCTGAGAAGAAACCTCAAATGTCCGTTCACACCCTGCGGAGAACCAATGCGGCGTCTTTTGGTCAGCGTTTCCACCGTAGCTCTGGCATTCGTGGTGCTTTTCGCAAATCCGGCGCGTGCTCAGCGCGTGCTCGGCGTTGGCGACGACGCCCTGGTGCTGCCAAGGGGTGCGTTCCGGTTTCGGATCACTGGTAACTGGAGCTGGTTCAACGAGCGCTACGGTATGGACACGCCGGGTCGGCCGGACGGTGCCCTCGAGCCGCTGGGGGTCGACTTCACCCTCGATACGATTGGGGTGAAGGAGTTCCCCAATCTCGCCGCCCTGCAGACGGGAGTCCGTAGCCTTACCGGAGATCCGAACTGGAACGCGACGCTCGGCAACACCCTGGTAAACCTCCGGGACCGCGTCAGCGCCTTTCCAATGGTGTTCGAGTTGGGACTCTCGAAGCGATT
>DASWBC010000527.1:0-4758 GCA_036390815.1 Gemmatimonadaceae bacterium | reverse complement strand
CGGATCTGGGGGTACATCATCATGCTCCTCGGTGGGCTGATCGGGGCGGCGATGATCATTCTCCACACTAAGGGAGGCGTCATCAGCAATTCCCGGGGCTTCTTCTTCGTCTGGACGCTGTTCGCGCTCAGCACAACGGGATGGTTCACGGCGATCCTGTCAGCCCGCGGAATCTGGACGACGCTTCGCTCCCGTCGCCCGACACTGCCCGCCCGGTGATGTCGAGCCGCGAAAGCGTTAGGGCCTTCGCGCTGGCGCGCTGAGCTGCGTTGTTGAGCGGGCGACCGCACTCGGTCGACGCATACCTGGTCGATTCAAAGCCACGACCGGGTCTCTCCGGTGTGCAACGGGCGCTAGCCGAGCTCCTCTGGTTCGGCATCAAGGAAGCACGCGCGTGCCTGTTCGCGGGGTTGTTCTTCCTGGCGGTGTTCAGCGTGCCGCGCGCAGGCATCCTTGGCATTCCGCGCTACGACCTCCTGCTCCTCATCGCGGTCGCGATCCAGGCATGGATGGTGTGGGCGAAGCTCGAAACGTGGGACGAGCTGAAGGCGATCACTCTCTTTCACATCATCGGATTCGCACTCGAGGTGTTCAAGACATCCGACGCCATCGGCTCGTGGAGCTATCCCGACTTCGCGTACACAAAGTTGTTCGGGGTTCCCCTCTTCTCAGGCTTCATGTACGCGGCGGTGGGAAGCTACATCATCCAGTCGTGGCGGCTGTTCGACCTGAGGATCAGACATCACCCACCCTACTGGATGGCGGGTCTCGTCGCCCTGACCATCTACGCGAATTTCTTCACGCACCATTACATCCCGGACCTGCGCTGGTACCTCGCCGCCCTCGCGCTCGGCCTGTACGCGCGCACGGCCGTGGTGTTGCGCCCGCTCGATCGGGACCGGACGATGCCTCTGCTAGTTGCCTTTCTCCTGATCGGGTTCTTCATCTGGCTTGCGGAGAACATCAGCACGTTCTTCGGAATCTGGAGATACCCGAACCAACTGGGCGCGTGGACGACGGTGCATGTCGGCAAGTGGAGCTCGTGGTCGCTGCTGGTGGTGATGACGTTCACGATCGTGGCGAATCTCAAGCACATCAAGGAGCGCGTGCACGTTCCGGCGTGAGCGCGCCGAGAGTAGCGGTTCTCCTCCAGCCTGCTATTGCGAATGTTCGAGAGCGGCAGATTCCGCCCGATGCCCCGCGTCGGCGTCTACGAGTCGCGCCAATTCCCGCTCACACCACCGCCTGGCGGCCGTCACCGCGGCTTGATCTCCCTGGGCATTTGCCTGCTCGATCAGCAGCGCTGCTGCCTCCGTGCGCGCGACAGCAAAAGCGAACGCGCGCGCGCCTGCCTGCTGAAACTCGGTTCCGGCGCTCGCTGCGCGCGCCGCGTAGTCCTCAATGCGCTGCAGCCCGCCTATTGTCCTCTCTGCGCACGATGAAAGTCCGACGATCTTGATGCCCTGCAAACGCCGCCGCACATCGGCCCCCCACACGGCAAGTGCATCGCTCCTCTCCATCGCGCGAAGTGCATCGAGGCTGAGAATGTTGGTCGTGCCCTCCCAGATCGACAGCACCTGCGCATCCCGCAGCAGGCGTGGGATTCCGGTGTCCTCGATGTAGCCGGCGCCACCGAAGGCCTCGAGCGCTTCACTCGCCACTGCAATCGCCTGCTTCGCGGTGTAGAGCTTCACCACCGGAATCAGAAACCGCAGCAGCCGCGACTCGGCGTCGGTCGCGTCGCCACATTCGTCCTTCCCGAGCAGCTCGACGACGCGAAAGGCGAGGAGGAAGGCGGCGCGAAACTCGAGCTGCATGTCAGCCAGCGTCTCGACGTGCAACGGATGCTCGATGAGCGGCTTTCCGAATGCGCTTCGTTGCCGGGCATAGTCGCTCGCGAGCGCGATCGCTCTCCGCATGCCGGCCACGGCCGCGACCGCGTTGTACACGCGCGTCACGTTAAACAGCGTGGCGATCTTGCGGATGCCATCGCCAGCGCCACCCACGAGCTGCGCGGGCGTGCCTTCCAAAGTCAGCTCCGCCGTTGGCAAAGCACGCGTGCCCAGCTTGTCTTTCAGTTGCTCGACGCGAATGTTGCGAAGCCTTCCGTCAGCACCGCGAAGATTGATGAGAAACACGCTCAGCCCATGACCCCCCGCCGGCGCGCCTTCGATGCGCGCCAGCGTCATCGCGACCTGCGACGTCGTGGCCGACGTGAACCATTTCGAGCCATAAAGATTGTAGCTGTTGCCTTCCTCCCACGCCGCAATCGTCGACGTGCTTCCAACGTCCGAGCCGCCCGTGCGCTCGGTCATCCATTGGCCGGAAGTCCAGAACTCGTTTGGATCACGGGACGTCAAATGCGCCAGCACCGGTCGCACGCTCTCGTCGCCGTGGACCTCGAGAAACCTGGCCGCTCCATCGGTCATCGCCAGCGGACAGCTATACAATGCTGACGATGGCGCAAAGAGATAGAGGCGCGCGAACTGGTCGATTCGCGAATGCGCACCGTGCTTTCGCTCGTAAGCAGTGGCGACGATGCCCTCCGTGGCCGAGATCCTGTCCAGCTTGCGCCAGGCATCGCTCGTCTCGATCCGATCCACGCGGCGCCCCCACGCGTCGTACGGGACATGAACAGGCGGCGAAGACTCGGCCGCTTCGCCCCGCGCGAGAATGTCCGACGCCGCGCGATTACCAAGGCGCCGGAGGCTCGGCTCGATCTCCGCGAGCATCGTCGCGGGCAGCCGCCACCGGAGGTACGCGCGGAGGAGCGCGTCGTCGTCGAACTGATTGCCGAGCCTGGGCGGATCCTGAAAGAACTCGGACATACGGTTCTCGATCTTTAACGCTCGGGTCGCGACGGTTGCGTCGCGGCGGTCAACGCATGAATGGTTATCGCGGTCACGTTTGGTGTCGCCCCCTCGGACGTAAGAGTGAGGCCCCGTGGGCCCGCCGTGGGAAAGATGAGCTCAGTGACCGAAGTTTCGCCTCCCTGCGCCAGGATCTCGATCGACGACGCATCGAGCAGGAGTCGAAGAGCGACATCACCGTTGGTGATGCGTATTGGCGCCTCGTGACGCGTAGAGAAGTCGCGGTGGAACCCCGTCTGTCCGGAGTGGCCGCGATCCACCACGAGCCGGTTGTGCGCGGGGTCGAAGGTGAGTGATGTGCGTTCGCTCGCCGCCGTTTGGAGATTGACCGTGAACGGATCCTTGCCGGTCACGCGACTGAAATTCATTTCAACATCCAGTAACGGGGGAAGATCATTGTGTGCACCGAGCCATCGGGCGGCGGCCGCGAACGTGCCGCCGCGAAACCGAAGGAGCGATGGCAGGCGCAGCTTCTTCAACTCGGTCACAGGCTTCTGGACGAGTCGCAAGCCATCGGGCGTACGGCGGAGCATGAGCTCCCGTGGCACCGTCATGGCGCTGCGCCAGGGGGAAGTGGGGACGTCCTGCCCGTACAGCCAGTTGCTCATCCACCCGATCCAAACCCGACGCCCATCGGAGCTCGGGACGTCGTTCCATGAAACGGCGGCATAGAAATCCGGGCCGTAGTCCGCCCAGTGGATATCCTTGACGCCGCCATCCGCGACAAAGTGCTTGCCGTCGAACTTCCCCGTGAAGTACTGAGTGCCCGAACCGCCAGCCGGGCCGCCCGGATTGATGTTCACGATGAGCACCCACTTCCTGCCTCCGCCCTCTACCGGGAGCGTGAACAGGTCGGGGCATTCCCACTGTCCGCCCGTCGCGCCGGCGGGGCCGAACTCACCGACGTACTTCCATTGCTTGAGATCGGACGACGTGTAGAAATTCACTTTCTTCTCGTTCGGGAGCGCGACGGCCATCACCCAGCGGGAAGTCGCGTCGTGCCAGAACACCCTCGGATCACGGAAATCTGCCATGTGCAGATCGAGAACGGGGCCGGGCACTTTCGTCCACGTGCGTCCCCGGTCGTTGCTGAACGCAATCCGCTGGTCCTGCCTTCCTTCGCGATGGCCCGTATAGATCGCCACGAGTGGCGGCTTGCCGTCTCTACCAAATCCGCTGGTGTTCTTCCAGTCCACCACCGCGCTGCCGGAGAAGATCATGATGCCATCTTCCTCAGCGAGCGCGAGTGGCAGATGCTCCCAGTGGATGAGATCGCGGCTGACCGCGTGACCCCAGCTCATGTGGCCCCATTTGTCGCCGTACGGATTGTGTTGATAGAAGAGGTGCCATTCTCCCTCGTAGAAGACCAACCCGTTTGGGTCATTCATCCAGTTCCGCTCAGGCGTGAAATGGAACTGGGGCCGAAACGCCTCGTTCTGCGCCTGAACGCCCGAGACGAGGGCGGAGAAAATACAGAAGAAGGCAGCAAGCGCGGCGAATGGCTTCATGCGAATTCCAGTAGGCTCGCTGGAAGCGGTGTGGTCGCGCCCGCTTGAGAACAGACAAAGGAGGCAACGGCATTGGCGTGTCGATTGATTTCGCCCACCGGGAGGCCACGGAGAAAATCGAAGACGAGCGTGGCGGTGAAGGCATCGCCAGCGCCGACGGTGTCGACAACGGTGGTTGGAACCGCTGGGCATTCCGATTCTTCGCCGGCCGCGATGAGGAGCGCGCCCTCGTGGCCATGTGTCAGTGCGGCGAAACGGAGCTCGTAACGACTCATCAGCTCCATCAGAATGTCGCGCGGCGCCCGTGCCTTGATGCCGCAGAGCTCCGCTACGATCGGAAGCTCCTCGCCGTTCAGTTTCAGCCCTGTTGCGATCTGGAG
>DASWBC010000526.1:0-4480 GCA_036390815.1 Gemmatimonadaceae bacterium | reverse complement strand
CAATCGGATGAGAGGGCTTCGTACCCGCGACCCGTCCCGCGCCGGCCTTCGTGCGCGACTGGGTTGAAGCCGCCTTGTTTTTCAGGCGAATGGTGTTTTGTCGCTCCGACCACGGAGTCGGTGTCATCCCGAGCAGCCGCTCGTAGACATTGAAGGAAACGACGTTATACAGCGGTGCCGCGTGATCGCCGATGACGAACACGATGACACCGATGGAGTCATATGGCATCGTCGAGATCTGCGAGTGGAATCCGGGCAGGTCACCACCGTGGTACGCGATCAGATGTCCACGGTACGATGCGGTCCAGCGTCCCATGCCGTAAGCGGAGTTGATCAACTCGCCCCACCCACGTACCTCGAGCCCGGTGTTGGGCAACGCGATCGAGGGCGCCAGCGTCTTCCTGATCACGCTTGCAGGGATGACCTGCTTACCACCGAGCTTGCCGTCATTCATGAGCGCGATGAGCCATTTCGACATGTCGACGATGCTCGAGTTCATCGCTCCCGCGGGTGCGACTCCGATGGCATCGCTATAGTAGGGTATGCGGTACAGCTCGGTGTTGTCGCGCCGCTCAGTATAGGGAACGCCCGGCTCCGGCTGCTTCACCATGTCGGCGATGGTGAACGTCGTGCTCGTCATCCCGAGTGGTGCGAGGATCCGCTCGCGGACGAATGTCTCCCATGGCCTGCCACTCAGCAGCTCGATCGAGTAGCCGGCGCCGGAGTACATCATGTTGTTGTAGAGGAACACGGTGCGCGGCGCCTCAACGGGCTCGAGGTATTTGAGGCGCTCGAATAGCTCCTTCTGTGTGTAATCCGACTTATACCAGATGCCGTCGTGGCGGGTGATCCCTGTGCGGTGCGACAGCATGTCGCGCATCGTCACCGATCGATTGAGGTCGTCGTTGAAGAACTGAATGCTCGGTACGTATTGCCGGATCGGTTTGTCCAGATCGACCTTTCCCTCATCCGCAAGCATGCCCGCCGCGATGGAGGTGAAAAGCTTTGTGTTCGACGCAATCGGCTGAGTGGTGGTGGGCGTGTACGGAATCTTCTTGCCGTAGTCGCGATAGCCGTATCCCTTCGCCCAAACGAGCTTGTCCTTGATGACGATGCCGACTCCCAGACCAGGGACGTTCCAATCTTTCATGACTTGCCCCATATAGGCATCGAAGCCCTGCAGGCGTGTCTCGATACTTGGCTGTACCTGCGCGGCGGCTGACGAAGCAAGCGAGAGAAGCAGGAGCAGCATTCTCAGATCGAGGCGGCGCGACGTGCGGAGGCTGGTCATGTGGTGCTCCGGAAAGGGGCGGCCTGACGATGGTCGTCCATGAACTCAGACCGCAAGGCTCAGCAGTAAGGTGAACCCCAGTCCCGCCACGCCGATGATGGTCTCCGCCACCGTCCACGTCTTGAGCGTCTGCGGGACAGTCATATTGAAAAACTCCTTGACGAGCCAGAAGCCGGCGTCGTTCACATGCGACAACACGAGCGCACCGGCGCCCGTCGCGAGCACCAGCAGCTCGGCATTCGTTCCGGGCGTCGCCATCGCAATCGGCGCGACGATTCCCGCCGCGGTCGTCATCGCCACAGTCGCCGATCCGGTGGCCACGCGTATGAGCGCTGCCACGATCCAGGCGAGCACGAGCGGCGACGCGTGTGATCCGATCGCCACGTCGGCGATCGCGCCTCCAACTCCGCTCCGGACGAGCACCTGGTTGAAGCCCCCACCGGCGCCGATCACCAACAGGATCGTCGCGGTCGGGGCCAGGCAGTCGTTGCAGAACTTCATCACTTCCGCTCGTGTGAAATGTCGCGCCCTGCCCAGAGACCAGAACGAGAAGAGCAGCGCCAGGAGCAGCGCGACGATCGGCTGCCCCATGAAGTGCAGCGTCGAGCGCACCGAGTTGGCCGAGCCGGGGGCCATGTCGGCCGCGCTGGCGAGGAGCATAAGAATCACGGGGATCAACACCGTGAAGACAGAGATGCCAAAGCCCGGCATCTCCTGGATTTCGCTCGAGGCGCTGTCCAGTTGTGCCGCGACCGGGTTTTCGGCGGGCAGCACAATGCGGGGCGAAACCCAGGCGCCGAAAACCGGCCCCGCAAGCGCGGCGGTCGGGATGCCGACGAGCAGGCCGTAGAGTATCGTGCGCCCGACATCCGCCTTGTACAAACCAACGGCAAGCATCGCCGCCGGGTGTGGCGGCAGCATTCCGTGCACGACCGAAAGGCCGGCCACGAGCGGAATGCCGATTTTTATGAGCGACATCCCCGTGCGGCGCGCGATGGTGAACACCAGCGGAATGAGGAGAACGAAACCCACCTGAAAGAAAACGGGGATCCCGACGATAAAAGCGACAAACATGATCGCCCAGTGCACGCGCGGAACGCCGAAGAGATCGATGAGAGTGGTTGCGATGCGTGTGGCGGCACCCGACTCCGCCATCATCTTGCCCAGCATGGTGCCGAGTCCGACCACGACGGCAATGAAGCCAAGCGTGGTGCCCACACCATCCTGGAAAGACTTGACCGCATCGCCAGGCTGCATCCCGGCTGCCACTCCCAGCACCAGCGAGACGACGATCAGCGCGATGAACGGGTGCCACTTGACGCGCGCGATGAGCACGATGAGCGCGATCACAGCGCCAAGCGCTAAGAGGAGCAGGCGAGTGCCAGGCGTCATGCTGATGCGCCCGCCACGATAGCCGCGACGAGATCCCCTTGTGACTCTCTGATGTCGCACACCCACGCGTGCTCGTCGGGCGCGGGCTCCTCGAGCGTGGCGAGTTGGCTATCGAGCAATGTTGGCGGCATGAAATGTCCGCGCCGGCCCGCAATGCGCTCGGCGAGCTTCGCTCGGGAGCCGCGGAGAAAGACAAATCGCACGTCGCCCGCTCCAGCGCGAAGGACGTCCCGGTACGATCGCTTGAGGGCAGAGCACGTCATCACCAGCCCGATGCCTGCGTCTTTCGCCTCGCGCAATCGTGCGGCAAGCGCGCGAAGCCATTGCGCGCGGTCGTCGTCGGTGAGTGGGATTCCTGACGACATGCGCTGCACGTTTTCGGCAGAGTGAAAATCATCCCCTTCGACGAAAGCGATGTCGAGCGCGCGGGCGAGTGCCGTGCCGATCAAGCTCTTGCCGCATCCCGAAACCCCCATCACGACATAAAGGCCCTTGTTCATCGGCTCCAATTTGCTCGCTGGCTGGCGCCGGGACCTGCCCGAACCAGACTACGGTCCGGCCACGTCCCGACGCTGGCGTGTTAACGATCCGACAAAGCCTCGCCGAGAGCGTCCAGTCGATCCGACCAGAACTCTTTGAGAAGATTTGCGCTCTCCCGGTTGGGCACCTTTGTATGTGCCACAGCGACCGAGCTCTTGGATTTTCCCTTCGCGGCGAATCCGACCGCGATGATGCTGCGGTCGGTCCAATCGAGCCGCATGGATTTGGGTGCGGTCGCCGTGCGCACCTTCACGGCCGCGCCATTCAACCAGCGCCGGCGAAAGCGCTTATCCGCCCACGCATCGAACAGGGTTGTCACGGGCACGTTGAACGTTCGGGACTTGGTTGCCTCGTAGGTTCCGTCGCGGCGCTGTCCGCGTGCGCGTAGCCCCTTGATGCGCTCGTAACCGACGGTGACCGTCTGCGACCACCAGCTATCAACCTTGTACTTCGTGCTCACAAGCGCGGCAATGTCGCGATGCGACATCTGCTCGGCGCCATGACGGTCGAGCGCGTGCACCCACCGGTCCCACGTGCAGCCGGTCTTCGCCTTCAGGGCCACGTCGCTCATGCCCGCGAGCGCGGCGTAGTCGATGGGTTTAGCAACGGCGGCAGGCGCGGCGCTGGAAGCCGCCGCTGCCCTGGGTTCTTTTGTAATATTTGCGCGGGCGGCAGTGTAGGCTTCACCCGTCTTTTTCATGCGAGCGCGAACGAGGCGCTTGAGATCCTTATTGCGTGGCATCGTCATTTCTCCTTTGGGCGCACGACAGCACTCTCCCCAGCAGCGCGCCATAGTGACGCAAAGGAACCGACGAAACCAATCCGGGAGTGTGCCCCCCTTTGCCTCTCACCGGACTCCGGCTGGGGCGGAGTCTCAAGAGGTTAGGCGCGGATCGGCGCCGCCAACATCATGTCGTGTTGGCGTTACGGCGTCAAGTCGTCGCCCCGGCCACTACCATGGAGGGAAGACGGTATGCCAACGATGTTTTTGTCGAATCCGCTCCCGTTCTTCGGTCGATATCGTTGTCACCGGTTGTCCCTCGAGGACAGAATTGTCACGCATCATCTCCTCAAAGCCTGGCTTCGAGAATATGAACGCGATGCCCAGTGGCTCGCTCCCGGTGTTCCGTGCACTGATGGATACGTTGCGCGGAATGTAGACAGTGGCTCCGGTACTCACACGGGATTCTCGCTCGCCGAGTGAGACCACTCCACTGCCGCGATGCACAAAGAGGATCTCATCCGCGACCAGATGAC
>DASWBC010000525.1:0-2525 GCA_036390815.1 Gemmatimonadaceae bacterium | reverse complement strand
CCCCCCTCAATCAGCCCCGCTTTCCCTGACTACCAGCTGCGCTCTCATCCGTGCTCTCGAACTGGCCGCTGACCGGACCGCGACGACGATCGCGCACGGGACGAAGCAGACGCGTCGCGAAGTTCGGGAACGTCTCAACGAGGTCGTCACTTGGTTGATTAAAGGCCTCCGCAACGACGCCCATGACTCGACTCCAATCCCTCCAGTCATAGCCCGCGAATACGTTTCCACTTTGAAGGTGAATTTTCTCTCGGAGCTGGCGGTGACACCCGACTTGGACGCCAACGAGGTCGTGCGCACGCTGATCAAGCTCGATGAGGCCGAGGACGCCTGGAGGCGAACCGACCGCGGCAAGTTCATCTCTCGCCTGACCGGCGCCGATTGCGCGGACGCGGTGGTGGCGATCGCCCACGACATCCGTTCTCCGCTCTGCTCGATCCTTCTCCTCGTCGATGCGCTCCGCCGCGCCGAAAAGTCCGCACCAAACGCAATCAGGGAGCGGCAGCTCGGACTCATTTACGGGGCGGCATTCGGATTGAGCACAACTGTTTCGAACCTCATCGGCGCGGCGCGCGGCGACGGCGTGGTGCAAGGGCAGCCGATGCCGTTCTCCGTCAGCGAAACCATGCACTCCGTCGCCACGATCGTGCAGCCCATGTGCGAGGAGAAAGGCATTCCTCTCGGAGTCGAATTCCCCGAGAATGACGCGAGGGTCGGGCACGCGTCGGCGATCCAACAGGCGCTGCTCAATCTCGCCTCCAATGCCCTTCGCTACACGGATGCGGGCTCAGTCGCGATGGGTTGCAGCGAACTTTCGGCGGACCGAGTCGAGTTCTGGGTCGAAGATACTGGTCCCGGCATCCCGGACGATGTGCTCGAGAGACTGTGCTACGGGTTCCCCCCCGAAGGCGTTAAGCTTCGGTTCTCGAGCGCCGGTCTCGGGCTCGCGATCGTTCGCACGCTTGTAGAGGCCATGGGGAGCGCCCTGGAGGTGGACTCCGGCGTTGAGGGAACGCGATTCTCGTTCGTCCTCTCGCTTCCCGTAATGCAGTAGCACACTTCGAAGGGCAGCAGAACGGGCTCTCGGTTCTGTTTAGTCTTCTCGCCCTGTGCTCTACGTAAGTCATTACAGCAAAACAAGTTAACGGCTCCATCTTGCTGAGACCCCAATACAGGGGGCTCCGGTTGGTAACCCGGCACTTGCCTCAGTCGTCTCCCACAATAAGACCCAAGCTCAGCCTGTAACGCAGCCCCAGGGCGAACAGGTTAGCACCTCCGAAAACCGGCAAACCCACTGAAAGGTGGCGACGCAAAGCCGCGAGGCTAAAGCGCTGAGAATGCGCCAAGCCAGTCGGGCTACCGAAGAGGAGCCTCGATGGAACTATCCCGGGAACGTCCGCCCCTTGCCTTGATTGCCTGCGGCGACGATTGGATGAGCAGGGCGTTGGAGAGCGTCTTCCAACAGCACGGGTACGTCGTCGCGCACACCCGCTCGGGCATGCAGACCATGGAGCTGGCGCGTCTTGCCAATCACGATCTCCTGATACTCGATGAATCCCTCGCCGACGTGAAAGCGCTCGATGTCTGCCGAGCCATTCGAGAAGGCGACCACTTCGATCACTCCGTACCCATTGTGATTACTTCCCCTACACCCGCCGATCCTCGCGCCCGCATGGCGGCCTTCGGCGCGGGCGCCTGGGAATACTGCAGTCATCCAGTCGATCTCGAGCCGGTTTTCGTCAAGCTCGAGACATTCCTTCGTGCGCGCAGCGAGCTCGTCATTGCCCGCGCCGAAGACTTCGTCAATTCCACAACCGGCCTCTACACATCATTCGGTCTCCGCCAGCTGGCTGGAAAGCTCGGCGCCCGCGCGCTCAGGAAACACGAATCATTTGCATGCCTTGCGTTCGCGCCCCAGGTCCACGATCGCGAGGTGGGATCGAGCATGCTGTGGAAGGAAAGTCCAGTCGGCTTCGCCGACGTCGCGCACGTCTTCCGCGAGCAGAGCCGACAGTCGGATGTCGTCGGTCACGCGGGTGAGTTTCGGCTCGCGATTCTGGCGCCGGATACCGACGCCGCGGGCGCGCGACTTCTGGTTGCCCGCCTGCAGCGAGAGCTCGACCGGGCATCGAAGAACAAGACCATCGCCGGTCAGGTTCGCCTCCGCGTGGGCTATTCGGCCGTTTCGGATCTGGCAGCCTCTAAAGTCAACGTTCCGGAGTTGGTGCACCGCGCGGAAAGCGCCTTGGATCATGCCCCAATCCAGGGCGATGCCAGTGCCATCGTCAGCTTCGACGATCTTCCGATATACTGATCCGGCAGCTCACGCTACGGCCCGAGCCGAGAACCGGGGCGAGGCTCGGACCGAAAATAGTTGTAGAGAGTGGAGCGTACAGGGATCGAACCTGCGACCTCCTGGTTGCAAATCAAAACATAGCACAAACCAATCACATCAATTTGCCGGACTTTAGAGGGGAACCGAGCGTCGGAGCCGGTCACTCACTTAGAAGATGTCGTACTTTGGC
>DASWBC010000524.1:0-4969 GCA_036390815.1 Gemmatimonadaceae bacterium | reverse complement strand
CGCAGCGGTGGCAGCGCCGGGAGCCTCAGTTCCTCCACGCTTCGCTGATGCGGCGGTTTCCTCTGCCGCATCAGTCGTTGCCGCAACCACGGTCGCAACCGCCGTTGCCGATGACGACACGCTTATCCTCGAAGCGTACATCGACTCCGACCGCTGCACGAGCTGCAACGAGTGCACGAATCTCAACAACAGGATGTTCGCCTACAACGCCGACAAGCAGGCGTGCGTGAAGGACGCCAGGGCGGGCACGTTCCAACAGCTCGTCGTCGCGGCGGAGCGGTGCCCGGTTTCCATCATCCATCCGGGATCGCCGCTCAACCCGAAGGAAAAAGATCTCGCAAAGTGGGTCAAGCGGGCCGAGAAGTTCAACTGACCGGACGATGAGTTTCGCGACTGGCTTCCGGCACGGTGTTCATCCGCCCGAGGAGAAGGCACTCACCAGCCACCTTCCCATCCGTCGGATGCCCTACCCCGATGAATTGGTGCTCCCCCTCCGGCAGCACGCGGGGAAGCCGGCGATAGTCTGCGTGAGAGTCGGCGACAGGGTCGAGCGTGGCGACAAGGTTGGCGAGGCTGATGGCTTTATGTCCGTGCCGGTTCACGCATCCGCCGCCGGCACCGTGGTCGACATTGGCTGGTGGCCGCACCCCGACGGCTCGATGGCCGAGTCGGTGCGCATCAAGGTCGACCGGTTCGCGCCGCAAGTCCCGCGTCCCCGCATGGTGCCGCACTGGGAAGGGCTCACCACTCAACAAGTGGTGAAAGCAGTGCAGGACGCCGGCGTCGTCGGACTCGGCGGCGCGGCATTTCCCACGCATGTGAAGCTGGCGCCGCCGAAGGACTGCACGGTCCACACGCTGATCATCAATGGCGCCGAGTGCGAGCCATACCTCACGTCGGACCACAGGACGATGGTCGAGTATCCGGATCGCGTTCACTTCGGGATCCGTGTGATGATGCGCGCGATGGGCGTCCTGAAGTGCGTGATCGGCGTCGAGCTGAACAAGCCGGACGCGATCGAGGCGCTCCAGCGAACCATGCCGGACGACCTCGATGTGGTCGTCCTTCCGCTCACGGTCAAGTATCCGCAGGGCGCGGAGAAGATGCTGATCCACGCGGTCACCGGCGTCGAAGTGCCGTCGGGAAAACTTCCCGTCACGGTCGGCGTCGTCGTGCAAAACGTCGGCTCCGTGTCGGCGATCGCCGAGGTCTTCGAGACCGGGTTGCCACTCATCGAGCGGATCGTGACGGTGTCGGGGCATGGACTGCGGAGGCCGGCCAACCTCATCGTCCCCGTCGGTACCAAGCTCCGCGATCTGCTCGCGCACTGCGACGGTGTGACGCCCGAGGCAGTCGAAGTGATCATCGGCGGCCCGATGATGGGGCAGGCGCTGGCCGATCTGGATGCGCCGGTGATCAAGGGCACGACCGGTGTGGTAGTGCTCGAAAAAGGAGAGACGCGCGAGGCGGCTATGTATCCGTGCATCCATTGCGGGCGCTGCCTCGACGCATGCCCGGTGTTTCTCAATCCTTCGCTGCTCGGTGACTTCGCGCGCAAGCAGCAGTACGAGCAAATGGTCGACCAGCATCTCGCCGACTGCATGCTGTGCGGCTCGTGCGCGTACGTCTGCCCGTCGAACATTCCACTGTCCCAGCTGTTCCAGGCGAGCAAGCTCGCGCTGAGGCGCGCAAAGCCGGCGGTCGCATGAGCACGGAGATGCTCATTGTCACGGCGTCGCCGCACATCCGGTCACAGGACTCCGTGCCGCGCATCATGTGGAACGTGGTGGCGAGTCTCGTCCCGGTGATCGTGGCTGCAACATGGTTCTTTGGCGTCAGCGCGCTGCTGCAGATAGCGACAGCAACGATAGCGGCAGTTCTCACGGAGCGTGCAACAGGAAAGGGCGGCGCGATCGCCGACGGCTCGGCGACAATCACCGGACTTCTGCTGGGTCTCAGTCTCCCCGCGGGATTTCCGCTCTGGATGACAGCGCTGGGCGCTGCGTTCGCGATCGTCTTCGGCAAGCAGGTGTGGGGCGGGCTCGGGCAGAACGTGTTCAACCCGGCGTTGGTCGGCCGTGCGTTCCTGCAGGCCGCATTTCCCGTAGCGATCACCACGTGGCCTTCGCCAGGAGGCGGATTTTTCACCTTGCACGGCGACTTGTTCGCGGTTCCACTCACCCACCCGCTGCCCAACGCGGTGACGTCAGCGACTCCACTTGGATTGCTCAAGTTTGAAGGAAAGGGCACGGGCATCACCAGTCTCATCATCGGTAACACCGGCGGGTCGCTGGGCGAAACCGCGGCGCTGGTAATCCTCGCCGGCGGTTTGTACCTCGCCTGGCGCGGCTATCTCAACTGGCGCATTCCGGTAAGCATCATGCTCACCGTGATGGCATTGAGCGCGATCATCCATTTCGTTGACGCAGTCAAACCAGACGCGGCGTTCATGCTCTTCTCCGGCGGTCTGATACTCGGTGCCGTGTACATCGCGACCGATCCCGTCACCTCGCCGATCACCAATCTCGGCAAGTGGGTGTTCGGCATCGGCATCGGAATCCTCGTCGTCGTGATCAGAATCTGGGGCGGCCTACCCGAGGGCGTGATGTACGCCATCCTCTTCATGAACGCTCTCACCCCGTTCATCAATAGGGCCACGCAGCCGCGGGTGTTCGGCACGCGCCTCGTGAGCGTGACATGAGCCCTCACGCGCATCACGGGCCTCCGAGCGCGCCGAGTGCCGTCGCAGTAACCCCGCCGGCGACGGCGAAGGCGCCCGAGGTATCGTCGTGGAAGCTGCTCGCCACACTCGCGATCGGCGGCGCGGCGGCGGGACTGCTGGTGGTGGCCGTCTACAAGGCGACGCTGCCGACGATCGAGCGGTACGCTGCCGCAAAGGAAGCTGGTGCCGTGCGCGAGGTGCTCAAGGCGCCGGCGCGGTGGGACACGTTGTACCTGCAGAAAGGCGTGCTCACCAGGTCGCCCACTGCGGGCGAGGATCGGAAAGGACTTCCCAAGGCGTACGTGGGATTCGACGAGTCCGGAAAAACACTCGGTGCCGCGGTGACCGCGCAGGAGCCGGGATTTCAGGAGGAAGTGCTCCTGATGATCGGGTTCGAGCCGTCGAGCGGCACGCTGATCGGCTTCAAGGTGCTCGACGAGAAGGAGACTCCCGGGCTCGGCGACAAGATCGAGCGTGACACATCGTTCGGGTCTCAGTTCCCCGGTCGCATCGCCCCGCTCAAGGGTGTGAGGGCGCGCAATGCCACCGATCCGAGCCAGGTCCAGACGATAACCGGCGCGACGATTTCCTCGCGGGCAGTGATTCGCATCATCAATCACGCCGTGGAGCGGTGGCAGCCTTTGCTAGTCGCCTATGAGAACGGAGGGGCTAAGTGACCACCACCGTCGCTCCCGCGCTCGCGACGGCGCCCGATCTGATTCCCGGCGCGTGGCCTCCCGCGGCACCCGAATTCGTCCCCGGCGCGCCGCCTCCGGCGACGCTCTGGGCCGACACCTGGCGCGGCATCGCGCGCGAAAATCCGGTGCTCGTGCAGATGCTCGGGATGTGCCCTACAATGGCGGTAACCAACGTGCTGGCGAACGGCATCGCGATGGGCGTCGCGACGACGTTCGTGCTCGTCGGCTCGGGATTGTTCGTCTCGCTTCTCCGAAAGTATATCGCGCATGAGGTTCGGATCACTTCGTACATCCTCATCATCGCGACGTTCGTGACGCTCGCCGATCTCCTGCTTGCGGCGAGCTTCCCGGAGATCAGCAAGGCGCTGGGGCCGTTCATACCGCTCATCGTCGCCAACTGTCTCCTGCTCGGCCGCGCCGAAGCGTTCGCGGCGAAAGTGGGACCGGTCCGCGCGGTGGCCGACGGAATGGGGATGGGCATCGGCTTCACACTTTCTCTCGCGGCGATGAGCGCGGTCCGCGAGCTGTTGGGCCGTGGCTCGCTGCTCGGCTTCGACATTCTCGGGCCGCGCTGGGAGCCGTGGGTCTTCATGGTGCTTCCCGCAGGCGGCTTCTTCACGCTCGGACTGCTGTTGATCACCGCGGCGTGGATCGACGAGCTTCGGCGCAAACGCCGCATGGCGGTGGCAAAGTGAGCAATCTCGCCTGGATCTTCGTCTCGACTCTGCTGGTGAACAACTTCACGCTGGTGATGTTCCTCGGGCTCTGCTCGTTCTTCGGCGTCACGGCCAAGATCGAGACCGCGTGGCGGCTCGGACTGGCGAACACGTTCGTGCTCATCATCACGGCAGTGAGCGCCTGGATTCTCAACACCTACATCCTGACGCGGACACCCTACCTGCGCACGATCGCCTTCATCGTCGTGATCGCGTCGGCGGTGCAGATCGTCGAGATGGGGGTGAAGAAGTACCTCCCCGTTCTTTTCCGCCAACTCGGTATCTACCTGCCGCTCATCACCACCAATTGCGCGATTCTGGGGCTGGCGCTCTTCCAGACGAGCCGGCGCTACAACTTCGTCGAAGGGCTCGTCTTCGCCCTCGGCGCCGGTTTCGGCCTGACGCTCGCGCTGTCACTGCTGGCGTCGATACGCGAGCGAATGGAAGTGGCCGATGTGCCGGTAGTCGCCCGACGGATGGGACTCGTGCTCGTCGCCGCCAGCTGCCTGTCACTGGCGTTCATGGGGTTCGCGGGGATGGGTAGCCAATGATGGACACGATCATCGCAATGGTATTGATGGCCCTGTTGTTCGTGCTGTTCGGTGCGATCAAGTACCGCGGCTGCACCGGACATTGTGCGGGGTGCACCGGCGCCTGCGGGCGTTACACCGAGGGAGATCACCATGTCGAGTGACCCGTTTCCTCGCCGGCATCTCGACCGGCGTGAGTTCCTTACGATAGGCATGGGAGTATTCGTCGCTCTCTCGCTGCCGCGGGCGCTGCGACGATACACCACGCTCGTCAGGCGCAGCGTCCCGTTGATGGGCACGATC
>DASWBC010000523.1:0-5133 GCA_036390815.1 Gemmatimonadaceae bacterium | reverse complement strand
TATCACCGTCCGCAACGCGAAGGACTCGGCTCTGGTAGCCGGAGCGCTCGCGGCCGCCGACGGCGGATTTCGAATTCAGGGACTCCGGTCCGGCAAGTATTACCTGCGTGCGGCTTCCATCGGTTACGGGCCGCGCAACGTCGCGTTCACGATCACGGATTCCGTGCCGCGTGCCGCCATCGACCCGATTCAGCTCACACGCATTTCCGTGACGTTGCAAAGCGTCCAGGTGCAGGGCGAGAAACCAGCAGTCGTGATCGAGCCCGATCGCAACACCTATCGCGCGAAAGAAATCGCGCCGGCCGCATCGAACGCGAGCGAGATCCTGGCCGCGACTCCCTCAGTTGAAGTCGATGGCGATGGCAAAGTCAGTCTGCGGGGAAACGAGAACGTCGCCGTGCAGATCAACGGGCGTCCGACCCCGATTACCGGCGCCCAGCTCTCCGCCTACCTCAAGCAGATTCCGGCGAACATCGTCGAGCGCATCGAAGTCGTTCCGAATCCATCCGCCAAGTACGACCCGGAGGGGATGGCCGGCATCATTAATATCGTTCTCAAAGCAAACACGGACCTTGGCCTGAGCGGCGGACTCAATACCGGCTTTGCCACGCCGAACCGCTTCAATTCCGGCACGAACCTTGGCTACCAGAGCGGGCCCGTGACGCTGTTCGGCACCTACGGCTTCAATGCCGACGATCGCGCGATTGTCGGAATCAACGACCGGCTTCGCTACGATCCCGTTGGCTCGCCGTTGTCATACACGAATCAGGATATCGACGGCAGAACCATCAACGGCGGTCACAATTTTACAGGCAACATCGATTACAAGCTGACCGACAAGGATGTCATCTCCAATTCTCTGTCGCTGAACCGCAGGCACTCCAACGACGGCGCTCTTGCCGGCTACACCGAGCTCGACGGGGCCCAGGCGTTTCTCGACCGCTACGTGATTGATCGCAACGACAAGGCGCGCGGCCTCGTGTTCGACAACTCGCTCTCGATCAAGCACACGATCGAGCCGCGCAAACACGAGCTATCGGCCGAAGTCCGGTTCAACCGCACGAGAGATGAAGACAACACGCAGTTGTGGCGGGAGCCGCAGAACCCCGACGGCACCAGCTCGGGGCCCTCGACGCAGGGCGAGATCGACGGCACGAGCGCGCTCACCCGCCAGCTCACCATGCAGACGGACTACACGCGCACCCTTACCGCGAGCACGAAGCTGGAGAGCGGCCTCAAGGAAACCGGGCGCTGGCTCGACCGCGATTTCCTCGTCTTCAAGGATGATCTCGGAACTGGCAATTGGGTCCAGAGCAATCTGAGCAACAAGTTCCAGTTCGACGAACACGTGCACGCGGGCTACGGCGTGCTCAGCCAGAGTGTCGGCAAGTTCGACCTGCAAGCCGGACTACGCGCTGAATGGGCGAACAGAAATTTCGATCTCGCAGGCGCGCAGAGTATTCCCTATAACTACCACAGCCTGTTCCCGAGCGGCGTCATCATGTACAAGCCGAGCGAACAGAGCCAGGTGAAGTTCAGTTATTCGCGGCGTATCAGGAGACCGGGAACACAGGAGCTGAATCCGTTCCCCGTGTTCTTCGACCAGCAGAATGTGCTGATCGGGAATCCACGGCTGAATCCAGAGTACACGGACGCCTTCGAGTTCAGTATGAGCAAGTCCGGACAGCTCGGCTCGGTGCAGCTGTCACCGTTCTATCGTCACACTACGGACGTCATTCGCGTCAACATCAATACCGCCGACACCGTCGACGGGCGCGAAGTGACATCGGTAAACTTCCAGAATCTCGACAAGGCGAATTCGTGGGGCACCGATCTTAACGGCAACCTGCGGCTTGGCCCCAAACTCAGCGCGTTGGGGGGGTTCAACATCTTCAAGATGGTGACCGACGGCGGCTCGCAATCGGCGCTCCAATCGAACGCGGTGACCTGGTCCTATCGCCTCAACGCCACCACACAGTTGAGTCCGACGGTGACACTCCAGGCGAACTACTTCTATCGCGCGCCGGTCAATATCGAGAAGGGACGCTTCTCCTCGATGCAGATGACCAACATCACGCTCCGCAAGAAGATCGATGGTGACAACATGAGCGTCGCGGTGCGCTTCGCGGATCCGTTCGACACGATGCATTTCCGGATCCAGGCCGGTGATAACAACCTTCAGCAGATCACCGACAGACATTTCGGTGTCAAGGCAACGTACGTGACGTTCCAGTGGAATTACGGAAAGCCGCCGAAGGTGCGTCTGCCCCAACAGGACGCGCCCCCGCCGTCGGTGTTCCCGTAGTCGGTTCCACAAAACGCCGAGACACGAGAATCGCAGCCGGGTATGCTTCCCGGCTGCGATTTTTTTCAGCGCCTACCAGCAGGGAATTCGCCGCCCGATGACAAGGGAGTGCATCTGATCGTCTGCGTCCGCCGTGCCGGCTATCGCTGTGTCGCCGGTAACCTTGATACGAACTATCACGGACGCCCGGGAGCTGACGCGCGAATATTCTTTCGGAGAGGTCATCCTTAGCTCGAGGCTGTCGCGGTTCGGAAGAACGATCCAGGACCTTCCCATTTTCGAGGCTGGTCCACGCGCAGCATCGAGGCGGTACCCTTCACCCGGGGCCGCTCTGATGAGAGGAGTTGTGTCCAGCGCGATTGCTCTGGGAATCCAGGCGAAGAACTTCTCCGGTGACGGCCAGTTCCGCGGCCAGTCCTCGCCCTCCATGTTCCACTTGCCGAAGTCGAGTGTGAAGCACGCGACCGCACTCGCGCGCGGCTTCGCGGCTCCGCCGATCCTTTGGCGGTAGCTCCGCGGTAGCCCCACACGCGGTTCGATACGAAGCGTGTCCTCGGCCCACCGGTTGTAAAACACTCCTCCAACCCGGAAGACTCCGGGCCGCTGCGCGACGTAGAGGATCGTGTCGCCAAGCTCTCGGGTTCCCGGGTCCCACAGAGTGGCGTTGGCGTGAAGTCCGAGGGCCGACCAGCCTGTCCGCGTACGGTCGCCCTTCCGGGGTGTTTTCGCATCGAGGCCATCGACTGAGTACCCCCGATACCGCTCAGTCGAGATCTCGCCGCTCACAAAGTGGACGCGATGAAGCAGCTCCACCGTGTCGCCCACACGAACGCTCCGGGCAGCGAATCGCAGCTCGACCGAGTCAAGCGGCCACACGACTTCGAGGTCCGAACTCCCGGTGACGCCGCGCGCCATGGCGATAATGCTGACCTTGCCCGGCAAGATTCCGTGGATCACTGGCCCGCTCGAGATCGTCGCGATGTGCGAGTGGACCGGCCTCGTCATGCCCCACGTGAATCCCCCCAAACCCGGGTAGAGCGCGGTCTCATGGGTAAACGCCCCGCTCTCAGACCACAGCGTTGCGCGGAGCTTGACGGAATCGCCCGCTGGGATGGCGGTGTAGCTGCTAACGACGTCATCTGCCTCAATGTCGATCCGATGCGGTTTACCGCATGCGGTGACGGTGAGAAACACGAGGATGCCAGCGAGACGGCGAACGGCAGTGGACTCATGAGAGTTCATGTGGATCAGACGACCAGACCAGGATGAGAGCACAGAGGCTTCCCCTTCTGGTCAAGCTCGTCGTAGCAAGCGTTGTAGAAGTTGGTGCTGGCGGTCGTTGGAGATTCGCATTATGCTCGCGATCCCTACCCTAAGGGAGTCTCGATGAAGTCTGTATCGTTGGTGCTGGCCCTGTGCGGTGTGCTGGCCTGCTCGTCGGTGAACGGCCCCGAGATCAGGCAAGTGACTGGGACAGTTCGATTCAACACCGTCGCGGGGGGCTTCTTTTACAATCAGGGCGACGATGGGGTCTCGTATTCGCCAAGTAGTAGTAACCAGCTCCTTGCCTGCTGCAAGAGCGACGGGTTGCGCATTCAAGTAACACTCAAGATCCTGGGCGACGCCGACACCTACATTCCTGGGAAGATCGTGGAAATCGAGTCAATCAGTTCACCAACCCTCATCTGCTCGGCATAGCCCGACCTCTGGACTCAACCCGCACAATGCCATACATTTAGCTATGGCAACCACAACTCGGCCATCGAGTAAGCCCGCCTCTCCGGCAAAAGCCGGAAGCGGGCTTTCGCGCATCAAGGCCTCGGCCGCCGAAGAAGGACTCCCCCGGGTCAGAAACGATATCGTTCTGACCTTCGATGACGTGCTGCTGACGCCCCGTCATTCACTCGTACATCCGAAGGACGTGAGCACGACCTCGCTGTTCACACGCGGCATCACGCTCAATGTCCCGCTCGCGTCCGCCGCCATGGACACCGTTACAGAGTCCGACATGGCAATGGCGATGGCTAGGGCGGGTGGCATCGGCGTCATTCACAAGAACATGTCGATCGACCGGCAGGCCGCCGAGGTCGACCGGGTGAAGAGATCAGAGAGCGGAATGATCCTGAATCCGATCACGCTCTCGCCCGATGGAACGCTCCGCGAAGCGGTCGCGCTGATGCGACGCTTCAAGATCTCCGGCGTTCCCGTCGTCGATCGCGACGACAGGCTCGTCGGAATCATTACCAATCGCGACCTGCAGTTCGAGCGCAACCTCGATCGCCCGCTTCGCGAAGCGATGACGTCGAAAAACCTCGTCACCGCCCCCGTCGGCACCACGCTCGACGAGGCCGAAGCAATACTCGGGAAGCACCGCATCGAAAAGCTTCCCGTCGTCGACGAGCGGGGAATCCTCCGCGGACTGATCACGGTCAAGGACATTCACAAGCGCAGGGATTTCCCGAACGCCAACAAGGATCAGCACGGGCGTCTTCGCGTCGCCGCGGCGATCGGCGCCGCGAATTATCGCGACAGGGCGAGAGCGCTGGTGGACGCCGGTGTGGATGTCCTGATCGTGGACACCGCCCACGGGCACTCCGAGGGAGTGCTCGAAGCGACATCGGTGGTTCGCGAGCTCTTTCCGGATGTGCAGCTCGTCGCCGGCAACATTGCTACGCGCGCGGGCGCACGAGCGCTGGTCGAGCGTGGCGTCGACGCGGTCAAAGTTGGAGTTGGACCCGGCTCCATTTGCACGACGCGCATTGTCACCGGCGTCGGAGTTCCCCAGCTCACCGCGATCTTCGATGCGGTCGAGGGAGCGGGTGACATTC
>DASWBC010000522.1:0-2477 GCA_036390815.1 Gemmatimonadaceae bacterium | reverse complement strand
TGAGCGATTTCAAGAAGCTGAGGGTTTGGCGGAAGGCGCACGCATTGACCCTGAACGTGCATCGCGTTGCATCTACTATCCCCGGAGCGCGATCGGCGGGCGGCAGGCAGCAGCGTAGTCGAGTTACCGAGCAGGACCCCTCGGCCAGACATTGTTCGCCCGATCAACGTCCGGCAGCGCGCGCCGCGGATCCACCTCCGCCCGCGTGACGCGCTTTTTCTCCGGCACGCGATAAACGAACTGCGACCCGAGGTTCCACATCTCGACTGGCAGCTTGACGACGGTACGAGATCCGTCAGCGAAGGCGAGCGATATCTCCGCCGGCATCACCATCGTCCCTCGATTCGCTAGGTAGACGTTGGAACCCCCGTCGGCACGAGTCGCGACTGAATCGACTGACTGGTCGAGCCGAGCGGTGGAGTAAATCCACCCGCGCCAGAACCAGTCGAGATCCATTCCCGATTCATCGCGCATCATGCGAAAGAAATCGGCTGGCGTCGGATGCTTGAACGCCCACGCCTTGATGTACTCTCGAAAGGCCGCATCGAAGCGATCCTTGCCGAGGACTTCGTAGCGCAGCATCTGCATCATTAGAGCAGGTTTCTGGTATCCGACCCAGAAGAGATCGTGCACCTGAGTCGGGTTGGTGATGAGCGGCTGCTCTTCACCGGGCTTGGCGTGATCGGCGTAGAGATGAAGCGGATGCACCTCGATCGAATCGCCGTACGGCGTTCCCTGGAAATATTTCGCCGCGTTCCCGAGATCGATGAACGTGTTGAAGCCTTCGTCCATCCACGGATAGAGCCTCTCGTTCGACCCGACGATCATAGGGAACCACTCGTGCCCGAACTCGTGCGCGATCACCCACTGCTGATCTTCGCGGACGGCACTGTTGGGCGTGAAGGTCATCATCGGGTACTCCATTCCCTCGATGGGACCTTCGATGGTCGTGGCGTGCGACCACGGGTACCGGTACCACTGCTCGCTGAAGTACTTGATCGCTTCGCGCCCCATTCGATTCACTTCGGGCCACTTGTCCGCTGTCGGCCGATAGAGATCTTCGATGAGGATGCCGTCGTAGCCGCTCGCATCCCAGCGGAAGTTGGGTCCGGCGGCGAACGCGAAGTCGCGGACGTTGGTCGCGGTGTAATGCCAGGTGAGCGATGGCACGGGATTGAGCGGCGATGCCGATCCCTGCGCGAAAATGCGAGGCCGAGTGCGCTCCATGTTCCCAACTTCTTCTGCACCGATGATGGCAACCCTTGTTTCGGATTTCCTTGCGGCGGCGAGACGCGTGCGCTGAGTTGGCGTGAGAACCTGCTCCGGATTTAAGAGCTCGCCGGTGGCGGCGACTATGTACGAGGCCGGGACGGTGAGCGACACATCAAAGTTGCCGTACTCGAGATAAAACTCCCCAGCGCCGATGTAGGGCTCGTGGTTCCAGCCGTGGACATCGTCGTAAACGCAGAGCCGCGGGTACCATTGCGCCATCTCGTAGAGCGCGCCGTCGTGCCCCATGCGTCCGCCACCCTGCGGCGGGACATTGAAGTGCCAAACCGTTTCAATGTCGAGCGACGCGCCCGGAGCGAGCGGCGTCGCCAGATCGATCCTCATCGTCGTTCCGTAGACGGTGCGCTTCGCGTCCACGCCGCCAATTCGGAGCGACTCCATGTGTCCACCGCCGTTGAATCCCTGGCAGGAGAAATCGAAGGTCGCGTCGAGGAAAACGAGCGGTGGCTGGTTGAGCACGTTGGTGATGCTGTTGGGCGCGCAGAGATTCTGCTCGACGAACAGCCACAGGTACGGAAGCGCGTCGGGCGAGTGATTCGTGTAGTGGATCGTCTCGCGTCCGCGCAGCTCGTTGCGCGCGGGATCGAGCGTCGCGGAGATTTTGTAATTGGCTTGCTGCTGCCAGTACTTCGCGCCCGGTCTGCCGCTTCCAGTACGAACATCGTTCGGCGCGGGAAGATCGAGCTGGCGGAATGGGGAGCTGTCGGCGACCTGTTGCAACGAGGACTGTGAGCGCGCGAAGTCGATCGGCGCGAGCAGCAGAACCAACGGAGCCAACAAGGTGCGTATCTGCCTGCCGTATGCTGGGATCACTGGTCTATGGTGAAGATGGCTCTTAAGGTGCCGACGGCAGGCACAATTGCCAAGGACAGGTCATAGCGAACGCTTGATCTTGACCCTCGTACCGAACGGACCTATGGTGGCTAACCGTTAATCCTGGAGGCACCATGTATCCTCCCGCCGCTCGCCGAATTCTGCTCGCTGTCAGTACGCTGATACTTGCGCCGGCCACCTCCCTCTGCCAGACACTTCCAACCGCTCCTCCGCCAGCGCCGACACGCGTGGTCGTCGACGAGTACTATGGAAACAGGATCGAGGATCCCTACCGATACATGGAGGACCTCAAGAGTTCAGAGGTCCAGGCCTGGTTCAAGGCCCAGAACGATTACACCCGGAGCGTCCTGGCT
>DASWBC010000521.1:0-3065 GCA_036390815.1 Gemmatimonadaceae bacterium | reverse complement strand
GAGATGCTCGTCGGAGTGCGAGTGGTCGCGGAGGATCAGCTGCTTTGCCGTCCGGCTGAAGCGCTCGCCGATGTGCGTGTCGAAGCGGCTCTCCCAGTAACTATGGCCGAGCGCCGCGGTGGATGATGTGATCGTGAGCTGGTGCGGCACGAAATAATTGTGCGCGACCGAATCAGCGGCGAGGTGCGCCAGATAGCCGAGACCGAACGCGCGAAGCGCATCCGACTCGGCGTTGTCGTGGATCTCGAATCCGACGTTCCACGAATGGCAATGGCGGCCCGCGGCAGCGTATTTCTTCGCCATGCTCGTATCGGCCGCGATCGAGCCATAGAGAAAATCGTAGGGGAACGCCGACAGCAGCTCGGCAATACTGGAGGGAAGAAGGGCCAGCGAGCGCATGACCGCTTCTCCCAGGAAAATGTGCGTTCCGGGAGTCCAGGCGTGCGCGACCGCTGGCGACAGCACCAGCGCCAGCAGCACGGCCAGCCCGATTCGCCAGGCCAGTGCCGCGCGCGGTGATGCGGGCACGATTCCGGGCGACCTAGATCCCGATGCGCTTACGCTGCCGCCGGACTGCTTTTCTGAGATCGTCCAGCTCGTCTTTCACGACGTTGTTGATCGCGTCGCGCGCGGTATCGACGTAGTCACGCACCTGCTCGACCATATCGTCGACGGGAATCCGATCGACGAGCTCCTCGCCACGGTCCACGGCTGTACGGAATCCGCGCTTTGCCCGCGGCGCTGCCCAGCGAGCGCCTTCCATTGCGCGATCGCCGGCCCATCTCGCGCCCTCGAGTCCTCGGCCTCCGGCCCACTTGGCACCCTCCATTCCGGCCAATCCGGCGAGGGCGGCGCCGCGCCCCGCGTAGCGAACCAACGGCCCGACCGGCCGGCGGCCCGAGGGCCCACGTCTCAAGAGCAGCGTTATCCCGGCGCCAACCGCCGCGCCGATGATCGCCGCTGTCAGTAGGTCGTATTGCTGCTCTCGCTCATCGTCCAGCTCCGCTTCTGGGCCGGACGCGCGGGCGCGGTTTCTCGCCACCATCGGCTCTGTCTTCGTCGTAGTCCCCATCGTTCCAGTCCTCCTCGTCAAATGCCTGATTGATTCCCGTTTGCACGCCGCGAATTGTCGACGCAGTCGTTACGAAGGCCGACTCGGCCTCTTCCTGCACGACCTCCAGCAGCGCATTGAGCTGATTGATCCTGTCTTCCGCCGCGCTTGCGGCCTGCTGCAGTCGCTGATTTACAGCAGCCACCGTCTGGCTCACCTGCTGTATGTCTACACGGAGCGAAGTCGAGATGTAGTCGACGTTGTCCGCGATTGCGCTCGCATGCCGCATCAACGGGTTGATATCCCCGTAGACCTTGTCCAGCATGTCGCTGACTTTCTTGTAGCTCTTCCTGAAATTCCAGGCGGCCGGCACCAGCGCCACTGTAAGGATGATCACGGTGATGGTCATGACGCCGCTTGCCACGCTCGTGATCTTGTCCCACAACCCCGGCTCGGCTACGACCTGTTTCGTGTAGATCGTGTCCGGAAGAGCACGCGCAGCCTGCAACAGCAGCTCAGCGCCGCTACCGATCCATCCCGTCATGCGCGTGAAGTGTGCAAGGGAGAGGCCATTTATCGAGGGGGGTTAGGTCGCGGTACAAAGAGTGCTTAGTACGATATATTTTCGCAACAGATCCTCACCACCGACCATAATCAACATGCCAGCAGTGCAATTCGTCGTCGAGGGCGGCAGACCCCTCAGCGGCTCTATTCGACCTTCAGGAAACAAGAACGCCGCGCTGCCGATCGTGGCTGCGGCGCTTATATCTCCGAACAAGGTACATCTCGAGAACGTTCCGCGGATCCGTGACATCGAAACGCTCGTCGAGCTCATTCGCTCGGTTGGCGCTTCCATGGAGTGGGTCGGTCGGAACTCGCTCGACGTCCTCGCCACGGACCTGCGTCCGGCCGATCTCAATCCAACGCTGTGCGCCAAGATCCGGGCGTCGATCCTTCTCGCCGCGCCCCTTCTCGCGCGTTGCGGGCAGGTGACGCTGCCACCCCCGGGCGGCGACGTGATCGGGCGCAGAAGGCTTGACACCCACTTCCTCGCCCTCGAGCAGCTCGGCGCCAAGTTCACCCACGGAAAGATGATCGAGATGCGCGTCAACGGCTTTAAGGGCGCCGACGTGTTTCTCGACGAGCCGAGCGTCACCGCGACCGAGAACGCGCTGGTGGCGGCATCGGCTGCGACCGGCACCACTGTCCTCCGCAACGCGGCGAGCGAGCCCCACGTCCAGGACCTGGCGCATTTTCTCATTGCGCTGGGAGCGGAGATCGAGGGCGTTGGCACCAACACGATGACCATTCACGGCGGCCGGCCACTCGGAACCAAGCCGGTCACACACGCCATCGGTCCGGATCACATCGAGGTCGGGTCATTCATTGGGCTCGCCGCGGTCACCAAGTCTGAGCTGAGAATCGAGAACGCGGGCATCGAGCACCTTCGCTCGACGCGGATGGGATTTTCCCGCCTGGGGATCGAGTGCGAAGTGGATGGCCAGGACCTGATCGTGCCCGCCAAACAGTCCCGGAAGATCCAGTCCGACATGGGCGGCCATGTGCCGAAGCTGGAGGACCAGCCGTGGCCGGCGTTTCCCGCGGATTGTATGTCAATCGCGATCGTTACCGCGACACAATGCGAAGGACTCGTGCTGATGCACGAGAAAATGTTCGAGTCACGCATGTTCTTCGTCGATAAGCTCTCCACCATGGGCGCGCGCATCGTGCTCTGCGATCCCCACCGCGCGCTGATCAGCGGCCCGTCGCGGCTGCGCGGCGCGTTTCTCGAGTCGCCCGACATTCGGGCCGGAATGGCCCTGCTGCTCGCTGCGCTCTGCGCCGAAGGCACGAGCTTTATCAACAACGTCGGCCAGATCGAGCGCGGCTACGAGCGCATCGATGAGCGCCTCAACGCGCTCGGTGCCGCGATCACCCGCGTCGACGATCGCCGACAGTAGCGTGAATGACGTTCCGAAGGAGGCAATCTCCGATTTTGAAAGTTGGGGGATCC
>DASWBC010000520.1:0-14792 GCA_036390815.1 Gemmatimonadaceae bacterium | reverse complement strand
AGCTCGCCGATTCTTCCGGAGTCGACCAGCTCTTTCACTTTCAGCCATTGCGGATGCGTCCGCACCATGAACGCCTCGCCGATCTCGACTCCGGTCCTGTCGCGAACCTCGAGGAGCTGCCGCGCTTCCTTCGCCGTCAATGCAATCGGCTTCTCACACAGCACGTGCTTGCCCCGCTCGGCCGCGCGGATCGACCACGGCACGTGGAGATGATTCGGCAGAGGATTGTAAATCGCCTCGACTTCGGGATCGTCGATCAGCTCCTGATACGACCCGTACGCGCGGGGAATGCCCAACTCTTCCGCGGCTGAGCGTGCTTTTGCAATGTCTCGTGATGCAATGGCCACCACCTGTGCGAGCGCGCTTTTTTGCATCCCGGGAATGACTTTCTTCAGCGCGATATTGGCGGCGCCGAGTACTCCCCATCGAACCGGGGCGATACGCTGGTCGATCACTTCGCTTCGATCAGTTCGATTTGGAAGGAATTCGCCCTGGTGACGTCACGACGTAGTGAAGCTTAGAGCTTTAAGCTGCCAGGCTTAGAGCTATCCTCTCGTTCAGTTGCAGCTGCGCTACAGATTCTGTCCGTGGCACTTCTTGAACTTCTTCCCTGACCCACACGGACAGGGATCGTTCCGCCCGACGTTGCTCCAGTCCGCAGATCCGCCCGACACGCCAGGCACGCCGGCGACCCCGCCGATCGCACCTCCGGCCATCGCCTTGCTCAGCGACGAGCTCTTTCCTCCCACGTGCACCGTCGGCTCTGGGCGCACGGCGGTTCCCTTCTTCGGAGCCTCTGCGGGCGCGATATCGAGCGTCGCATCGGTTCCCTCGCCATCTTCGGTGCCCACGTCCTCCATCACCCCGAGCGCGTTGAACTCCCTCCGGCGCGCCCTGGGTGCGCGCTCCTCCCGATCTCCGTCCAGATCCGGACCACTGAGAAACACCGGCGGTGGCGGCGCCTGCCGCTCCTCGAACGTGATCTGCGCGCGCAGGAATCTCTCGGTGAACGTGTTCTGGATGTCGTCCATCAGATCCACGAACATGCTGTACGCCTCGTGCTTGTACTCGATGAGCGGATCCTTCTGGCCCCACGAGCGGTAGCCAATGGCGTTGCGAAGCTGGTCCAGGTCGTAGAGATGGTCCTTCCATTTCTCATCGAGCACGTGCAGCATGACGATCGCGAGCAGTTGCCCGCCGTACTCGCCGAGGCTCACCAGCTTGTCGTCGAACGCCTTGCGGCCTGCGTCGGTCGCGCGCACCCTCGCCTCTTCTTCGCTGCCTGGAAGCGATCCGTCCTCGAAGCCGGGGACGACCAGCATGTAGTGCATCAGCAGGTCCTGACGCACCAGCGCGAAATCCCATTCTTCCTGCGAGTCGAACGCGGCAAGCATGTTCTCGACCCGCTTCGCGACGCCCTTCTCGACCATCTTCTCGGCTTCAGCCTTCAGCTCTTCCCCGCCCTCGAGCGCGAACGACCGCAGTGAGTAGATCACCTCGCGCTGCTGGTTCATCACGTCATCGTATTCCAGCAGGCGCTTGCGTGACTGGAAGTTCTGGAGCTCGACGCGCTTTTGCGCCTGCTCGATGGAGCGGGTGATGAGCGAGTGGGTGAGCATCTCGCCCTCTTCCGCGCCCATCCGGTCCATCAGCTTGGCGATTCGGTCGGAGCCGAAGAGACGCATGAGGTCGTCTTCCAGCGAGAGGAAGAATTGCGACGCGCCCGGATCACCCTGACGACCCGCGCGGCCACGGAGCTGACGATCGATGCGGCGCGACTCGTGGCGCTCTGAACCGATGATGTGCAGGCCGCCACACTCGACGACGTCGACGATCTGGTTTTCCGCGTCCTTGCGCTGCGAGGGCCTGGACTCGGTAACACCGGGCCCGAGCTTAATGTCAGTTCCGCGCCCGGCCATGTTGGTGGCGATCGTCACACCACCAGGCTGACCGGCGCCCGCGACAATCTCCGCTTCCCGCTGGTGATACTTGGCGTTGAGGACGTTGTGCGGAATCCCGGCGCGCTTGAACATGCGCGCCAGCGTCTCCGACACTTCGACGCTCACCGTTCCCACGAGCACCGGGAAGCCAAGGGCGTGCAGCCGCTGCGTCTCCTCGAGGATCGCGTTGTACTTCTCGCGGCGGGTCTTGTAGACGAGGTCCTGCCTGTCTTCCCTGATGACCGGCCGGTTGGTCGGGATCACCGAGACGCCCAGCTTGTAGATCTGGTGGAACTCCGTCTCTTCGGTCTCGGCGGTGCCGGTCATTCCCGACAGCTTCTCATAGAGGCGGAAGTAGTTCTGGATCGTGATCGTAGCGAGCGTCTGCGTCTCGCCCTTCACCTGCACGCCTTCCTTCGCTTCGACCGCCTGATGCAGGCCTTCGGACCACCGGCGTCCGTGCATCGTCCGCCCGGTGAACTCGTCGACGATCAACACCTGCCCTTCCTGCACGACGTAGTTCACATCGCGCTCGAACAGCGCGTGCGCGCGCAGGAGCTGGTGCACGATGTTCAGCCGTTCGCTCTTGGCCGCATAGTCACGATTCAGCGTGTTGCGCGCTTCGAGCTTCTCGGCCGGCGTCATGTCCGGGTTGTGATCTATCGCGTGCACCTCCTGCGACAGATCGGGCAGGACGAACTGGTCGTGCGCCTCTGGCGACATGAAATCGACGCCGGCGTCCGTGAGATGAACCGTGTGTCCCTTCTCGTCGAGGACGAACAGCAGGTCTTCCTCGATGTCGCGGTACTGCTGCTTGCTCGATGGCAGTCGCCGATCGGCGATGTGTTGCAGCTCCATTTTCTGGACGAGCTGCTTGGCGCCCGTTTCCTGGAACACCTTGAGCAGCCGCTTGTTCTTCGGTCCGCCCAGCTGTGCCTTGTAGAGACTGAGTGCGGCCGCGTCGCTGTCGCCCGCCTCGAACGCCTTCTCACCCGCGGCGACGAGCGCGTTGACGAGATCCGACTGGCGCCTCACTAACCGCGACACCGCCGCGTTGTGCTCCGCGTACTCTGCGTCGCTCTCGTTTCCGACCGGACCCGAGATGATGAGCGGCGTCCGTGCCTCATCGACCAGGACGGAATCGACTTCGTCGACGATCGCGTAGACGTGGCTCCGCTGGGCGCGGTGCTCGAGCGACTGCACCATGTTGTCGCGCAGGTAGTCGAAGCCGAACTCGTTATTGGTGCCGTAAGTGATGTCGCACTCGTAGGCCGCGCGCCGCTGCGTCGTCCCCGGCTCCGTATCGTCGATACAGCCGACGGTGAGCCCGAGGTACTTGTAGACGTGCCCCATCCACTCCGAGTCGCGGCGGGCGAGATATGAGTTGACGGTGATCAGGTGGGCGCCATTGCCGGGCAGCGCATTGAGATAGAGCGGCAGCGTGGCGACGAGGGTCTTTCCTTCACCGGTCGCCATTTCCGCGATGCGCCCCTGGTGCAGCTGGATGCCGCCCATCAGCTGCACATCGTACGGCACCATGTTCCACTCCATCTCCTGCCCGGTGACCGTCACCTTGGTGCCGAGCAGCCGGCGCGTCGCCTCGCGAACAGTCGCGTACGCTTCGGGAAGGAGCTCGTCCAGCACCTCGGCGATCGCGGTGCGAAGCTCGGCTTCCGCTCCGCCGCGGCCGTCAACGCCGCTCAGCTCGTTGTCGATCGCATCACGGTCGGCGGGGTCTGCCGTTATTCGCTTTTTCTCCCTCAGCTCCGCGATTCGCATCTCGATGTCGCTCGTGCGCTCGCGGATGCGTGAGCGGAACTTCTCGGTCTGCCCGCGAAGCTCGTCCTCGGAGATGCTCTGGAGGCGGGCGTATTGTTCGTTGATCTCGTCGACGATCGGTTGAACGCGTTTGCGCTCCCGGTCGTGGCGAGTTCCGAATACACCGCTCAGCAGCCCTGACAACGCCATGTACCTGTCTTCCTCAGGCGGAACCGCTCCGCCTCAACGATAGAGCCCGCGGACGTCGATGAACCGTTCGACGCTCTCGGGCACGAATCCCTTGATTGATTTTCCAGCGCGCCGCCGCTCCCTGATCTCAGTCGAGGACACATCGACCCGCCGCGCTGAAACCGTCAGCACGCCTGCCGTGATCGGATCGACCGGCGATCCCGGTGCGGCGATCCTGCGCACTGCCGCGAGAGTCGCCAGCTCCCGGATACGCGCCGGGTTCCGCCATTGCTCGAAGCCAGCGAGTACATCCTCCCCCAGCAGGAGAAAGAGCTGCGCAGCCGGATTCCTCTCCTTCAGATGCTCCAACGTGTCAACCGTGAAAGATAACCCTTTACGGTTGATTTCTGCGTCATCAACCATGTAGTTGGCATCGTCGGCGATGGCCAGACGAACCATCTCGAGGCGGTCCTGTCCCGAGGCCACTGGAGGCGTGTCGATCTTGAACGGCTGGGCGCCCGCGGGAACAAAAATCAGCCGGTCAAGCTTGAGCGCTTCGCGGGCATCGGTGGCCATCAGGAGGTGGCCGACGTGGGGAGGATCGAACGTGCCCCCGAAGACCCCAATGCGCACGGACTACGGTGCCCGGGTCGCCGGCGTCGCCGGCGTCGCGGGCGCCGGCCCGCATTCCTTGAGGATTTCGCGGTCGTTCAGATAGGTCTTCCGCATCACATCGCACAGCTCGCGCGCGTCCTCCGTGTACCTGATCGCTCGATAGGATTCCAGCAGCCTCAGGTACGCATCCCTGGTCTTCGGAGCGTTCGGGTGCAGCCTGATCACGTCCTTGAAGTAGATGATCCCCGAATCGTACGCCTTTCGCTTCAGATAGAGATAACCGGTGTCGTAGTCCTTCTGCGCGAACCACTCGTCCAGCTTGTCGATCTCCTTCTTGGCAAGCGGAGCAAACCGCGAATCGGGAAAGCTGGCGAGGAGCGACTCAAATGCCGTTTGCGCGTTCTTGCCGTAAGTCGCGTCCAGCTGCGGCTGCCGCCACTCGCGCTCGTACGCAAGCCCGGACAGATAGAACGAATCGTCCACCAGCGTGTCCTGCGGGAACGCATCGATGAGACGATTGTAGGTTCCGGCCGCGAGCAGGTTCTGTCCGCTCTTTGCCTGCGACTGCGCCAGATAGTAATACGTGAGCGGTAGCCGCGGGTCGCGGGCGGAGAGATCGAGCGTCAGCTTCTCGAACGCCTTCGCGGCGTTGTCGTAGCGGCGCGCTTTGTATTCGGCGAGCGCCACGTCGTACAGCTTGTCGGCTGTCGGGTAGATCTTCGGATCGAATGGGGGCTTGCAAGCCAGCGGTGCCGCGAGCAGCAGGGCCAGCAATAACAATCTTGGCTTGAACATCCGTATGATATTACCCTCGGCGGTCGAGCGTGTTCATGCGGATGGGCGTCCGATCGAATGATACTGCACGCCCAACTCGCGCATCTTCTCGACGTCGTAAAGATTTCTGCCATCGACGATGACCGGTTGTTTGAGCGTGCGCTTCACCCGCTCGAAATCAGGGTGGCGATACTCGTTCCAGTCGGTGACCACTACCAGCGCGTCCGCACCCTCGAGCGCCTCATAGTTAGTCTCCGCGTAATCTATTCGGTTGCCGAGCAAAGCTCGTGCGTGAGCGATGGCGGCTGGGTCGTGGGCGCAGACCGCGGCGCCTTCCTTCAGCAGGCCGTCGATCAGCGTGAGCGACGGCGCCTCGCGCATGTCGTCCGTCCCGGGCTTGAAGGCCAGGCCCCAAAGCGCTATTCGGCGGCCGGACAGCCTGCCTCCCAGAGCCCGCCTGACTTTTTCCGTAAGTACTTTTTTCTGTCGTTCATTCGCCGATTCGACCGCGGCCAGCACCTGCAGCGGTGCGCCGTACTCCATCGCCGTGCGCACCAATGCTTTCACGTCCTTTGGAAAACAGGATCCACCATACCCGGGACCCGCGAACAGGAAGGACTGGCCGATGCGTGAATCCGTTCCCATTCCCTTTCTGACGAGGTCCACGCTCGCACCGAGCTTCTCACACAAATTCGCGAGCTCGTTCATGAACGAGATGCGCGTTGCCAGCATCCCGTTCGCCGCGTACTTGGTCATTTCCGCTGAGGCGATGTCCATAACCAGAATCGGTTTGCCGGTTCGCACAAACGGCGCGTAGAGGTCGGTCATTACCCGACGCGCCTGCTCGCTCTCAATGCCAAGAACGACCCGGTCGGGCCGCATGAAGTCCTCGACCGCGGCGCCCTCCTTCAGGAACTCCGGGTTGCTGCAGATGTGGAAGGGGAATTTTGCCTCCTTCGCGATTTCCGCGGCCACCTTCGTCGCGCTGCCCACGGGCACGGTCGATTTGGTCACGACCACTGTCTCCCGAGTCATGTAACGCCCGATCAGCGCCGCGACCTGCAACACATACTTGAGGTCGGCGGAGCCATCCTCGCCTGGCGGCGTGCCAACCGCGATGAACACGACTTCTGCCGGCGCGATCGCTTCCTGCAGATTCGTGGTGAACGTCAGCCTGCTTTCGGTCTGGTTGCGTTCGACCAGGGCTTCGAGCCCGGGCTCGTAAATCGGCAGGATGTTCTGCTTGAGGCCTTCAATTTTCTTGACGTCAATATCGGCGCAGCAAACGCTGTTGCCCGTCTCCGCCAGACACGCGCCTACGACGAGCCCAACGTAGCCGGTGCCAATTACGGATATGTTCATGAGACCAGGTGTGAGTTGGTTGCGGTGCGACCGCGCTAGGCGATCGCGTACGAGCTGGGCGAAGCGAGAGAGACAATGCGCCCCTTCCCCTTCGTCAGTTTGGCCGTGGCGTTTCTGGTGTCGACGACCACTCTCGCCAGATTCACCACGCGCTGGTAATCCACGGTGGAGTGGTCCGTGACGATCACCACCGCGTCGGCGCTCGCTATCTCGTCGTCGGTGAGCGGCACGCTCGAGTGCTCGTGTCCGTCCTCGCGGTACTTCGCGACGAAGGGATCGTGGTAGAACACCTTCGCTCCCTGCTGCTCCAGCAGCCGGATGACATCCAGCGCGGGGCTCTCTCTCATGTCGTCGATGTCTTTCTTGTAGGCGACGCCGAGCACCAGGATGCGGCTCCCATTGACCGCCTTCTTCTCCTCGTTGAGAGCCTGCGTGACCTTTCTCGCCACGACCGCGGGCATCTCGCTATTGATCTCGCCCGCGAGGTCGATGAAGCGCGTCTTGTAGTTGAGCGTCCTCATCTTCCACGCGAGATAGTGGGGATCGAGCGGGATGCAGTGCCCACCGATTCCCGGACCGGGGGTGAATTTCATGAAGCCGAACGGCTTCGTCGCCGCCGCTTCGATCACTTCCCAGACGTTGACGCCGAGCTTGTCGCAGACGATCGCCATCTCGTTCGCGAGCCCGATGTTCACGGATCGGAAGGTGTTCTCGAGCAGCTTCACCAACTCCGCGGTCTCGGGGCTCGATACGGGAACCAGGGTGTCGAGGCAGGTAGAGTAGAGAGCAGTCGCGACCTGGGTGCACGCCGGCGTGATGCCGCCGACGATCTTCGGAGTGTTTTTGGTGTTCCAGATCGGATTGCCTGGATCGACACGCTCGGGGCTGAATGCGAGAAAGACGTCCTCGCCGACGGTGAGACCCGCCGCCTCGAGCTTCGGTTGGAGCAGCTCGCGCGTCGTGCCCGGATACGTAGTACTCTCGAGGACAACCACCACGCCGGGCCGGCAGTGTCGCCCGATCGCGTCGGCCGCGGCAATCACGTAGCCCATGTCGGGATCGCGTGTCTTGGCGAGCGGCGTCGGAACCGCGATCGAGACGGCGTCCATCTCCTGCATGCGCGCTTCGTCCGTCGTCGCCTCGAACTTGCCCGCTTTGACCAGCCGCGCAAGCTCGGCGCTGGGCACATCCTGAATATGCGATTTGCCGGACATGAGCAGACCGACGACTCGCTCGCTCACGTCGTACCCGATCACCTTGAAGCCGGCCCTTGCAAACTCGAGCGCAAGCGGGAGCCCGACATACCCCAGGCCCACTACGCCAATACACGCGCTTCTGTTTTCGATCTTCGCGAGGAGCTGATCCTTTAGTTGCACTTGGGGCCCTGTCGGTGAGTGTGTCTGATCGTCAGTGACCGTAGAATCCGCGCACGGCTTCTATCACTTCGTCGAGCTGCGACTGCTTCAGCTCGGGATAAACAGGAATCGATATCACTTCCTGCGTCGCCTTCTCGCTCTCGGGGAAGGCGCCTCGCTTGTAACCGAGATACTCGAAGCAGGGCTGCAGGTGGAGCGAAAGCGGATAATAGACCGCCGATCCGATCTTCTTGTCCTTGAGATGCGTCTGGAGTCCGTCGCGATGCGCTACCCGCAGCGTGTACTGATTGTAGATCGACTCGTTGGCCGGATCGATCGTGGGCGTGCGCACGTCGTCGAGATCGGCGAACGCAGCGTTGTAGTACGCCGCATTCTTGCGCCTCGCGGCGCTCCACGAAGCGAGATTGACCAGCTTCGCGGACAGTACCGCGGCCTGCAGCGCGTCCAGTCGGCTGTTGTAGCCGACTTCCTCATGGTAGTACGTCTTCATCCCGCCGTGCACACGCAGCCGACGAAGGCGAGTGGCGATCTCGTCGTTCTGCGTGACGATCATTCCGCCGTCGCCGTACCCGCCCAGGTTCTTCGACGGAAAGAAGCTGAACGTGCCGATCGTCGCCGCTTCGCCGGCCATCACCCACTTCTCTTCGATCTTCCGGCGCGCCCCGATCGACTGCGCGGCGTCCTCGATGACGGGAAGATCGCCGGCGGCATCCATGATCGCTTCGATCGGCGCCATCTGACCGAATAGATCCACCGTTATGACTGCTTTCGTCGAAGGCTTGATCGAGGCCGCGACGGCTGCGGTAGAGAGATTGAAGGTGTCGGGATCGATGTCCGCGAAGACCGGACGAGCGCCAACGTTGTGAACGGCGCCCGCGGTTGCGAAAAAAGTGAACGGTGCGGTCAGAACTTCGTCGCCGCGCCCGACGTTGAGAGCACGGAGAGACAGCAGAAGTGCGTCGGTGCCGTTCGCGCACCCGATCGCGTGCGTGGTGCGCGAGAGCAGCGCGACTTCACGCTCGAGCCGCTCGACGGGCTCGCCCAGGATGAATGCCTGCTCGTCGATGACCTTCGTCATCGCGTTCATGACGGAATCGCGAATAGTCGCGTGCTGCGCCTTCAGGTCAAGAAGTGGTACGGCCATTTATCCGCGGTCCGGAATCAGGATCAAGAATCGGTAGCTGTTAAAGATAAGCGCTTCTGGCTCACACTTGGGCGCGAAGAGGGAGCGGAACCTCTCTCCCCGTCTTGGCCGACTCGTAGATGCCAAGGATCAGTTCGAGCGACTTTCTGCCGGCACGCCCGTCTGTATCGGGCTTCGCCTCGCCTCTCAGCACGGCGAGGACGTTCCGGTAGTAGCCCTGATGACCCAGCCCATACACGTTCGGCGGGTTGGTGTCGGCGGCGTCCACCTGCTTGTCATCGTCGTCGTATTCGGCGAACTGCCAGTGTTCGATCTTGTTTACAGCGGTGCCTCCGATCTTGGCCGAGCCCTTCTCGCCGAGGATCGTGATCGAGCCCTCGAGATTGCGCGGATACGCCAGCATGGTGACCTGGATCGTCCCCAGTGCGCCCGACCGGAATTTCAGAATTGCCACCCCGGTGTCTTCTGTCTCGATGCGGCGGGCGAGCGTCGCCGTCTTCGCCATGACACTTTCGACGGGACCCATCAGCCACTGAATCAGATCCACATAGTGAGAAGCCTGATTCATGAACGCACCACCGTCGAATTCCCACGTTCCGCGCCAGGGTGCCTGGTCGTAATACTCCTGCGGTCTCGCCCAGTGAACCGTGCAGCTCGCCATGTAAATGCGTCCGAAGCGATTCCGGTCGACCGCCCGCTTTAGGAGCTGCACCGGAACGTTGAGACGGTTCTGCTTGACGACGAACAGCTGCACGCCCGCTTTGTCACAGGCGTGTACTAGCGCGTCTGCCCCCGTGAGGGAGATCGCCATCGGCTTCTCCATCACCACATGCTTCCCCGCCTGGGCGGCGGCGACGCCCTGATCCGCGTGCAGCCCCGACGGAGTCGCGATCGTCATGACATCCGCTTTGCTCTCCTTCAGCATTTTCTCGTATGAGGAGTAGTGCGGGACGTTCCACTGGGCCCCGGCCTGCGCGGCCCGTTCCGGATCTAGGTCGCACACCGCCACCAGCTCGAGCCCATCGATCTGGTCGATTGCCTCGAAGTGGTTCTTGCTGATTCGCCCGCACCCGACGAGCGCGATCCGAAACGTCTTCTCGGAGCTCACCTAGGATACTCTCTTCAGTTGATCGCCTTCCTGGCGGTATCGCGTGCCGCACACTTTGCACGACTCGGGACTCTTGTCTGGAAGCCGCTCGCCGCACTGACACATCCACCCAACTCTGCGGGCCGGAACTCCCACCACCAGGGCATAAGCCGGAACGTTCTTCGTGATCACGCTTCCGGCGCCAACGAACGAATACTCCTCGAGCGTGACGCCGCACACGATCGTCGCGTTGGCGCCAATCGTCGCCCCTCGGCGCACCAGCGTGCGCTTGTACTCGTTCTTCCGGGACACGTGGCTGCGGGGATTGACGACGTTCGTGAAAACCATCGACGGCCCGCAGAACACATCGTCTTCCAGCTCCACGCCTTCGTATACCGATACGTTGTTCTGAATCTTGACGTTGCTTCCGATTCTGACGCCGTTCATCACCACGACGTTCTGCCCCAGCGAGCACCGCTCGCCAATCACGGCGCCGCCAAGCACGTGGCAGAAATGCCAGATCTTCGTGTCGGAGCCGATCTGCGCGCCTTCGTCGACGTACGCAGACTCGTGAATGAAGGGCTTTGACATCTAGACGCCTGCTTCCTTTGGAATTCGAGCGTGCCACTCCTGCAAGGAGAGAACTGACGGCGCGCGGGAGCGCAGCGACAGGATTGCGTCGCACGCGGCATTGGCTGCGGAGAGAGTGGTCGTATAAGCGACGTGGTTCGCGATCGCTGCCTGACGCATCGTGTAGTCGTCGCGCTGCGACTCCTTGCCGAGCGGCGTATTGATCAGGAGCTGCACCTCGCCGTTCAGCATCATGTCGATGCCGTTCGGGCGGCCCTCGTGACTCTTGAGCACGGTCTCGACCGGGATGCCGCGCCCACGCAGATGCTTGGCCGTTCCGCCAGTGGCGAACAGCTTGAATCCCATTTCCTGAAACCGTCTTGCGATCGGCGTCACCGGGCTCTTGTCGGAGTCGTTGACGGTGATAAAGAGCGCGCCACCGGCCGGCAGCACGTTGTCAGCCGCCAGCTGCGCCTTGCCGAATGCGCTTCCAAACGAGTCCGAGATTCCCATCACTTCGCCCGTAGACCGCATCTCAGGGCCGAGGATCGGATCGAACTCGCGGAATTTGTTGAACGGGAACACTGCTTCCTTGACCGAGATATAGGCAGGTGTGACCTCTTCCGTGAACCCGATCTCGTCGAGCGTCTCGCCGAGCATCACCCTCGCGGCAATAGAGGCCAGCGGAACGCCGATCGCCTTCGAGACGAACGGCACTGTGCGGCTCGCACGCGGATTCACCTCGAGTACGTACACCTGCCCGTCCTTGATCGCGTACTGAACGTTGATCAAACCCACTACGTTCAGTGCCTTGGCGAGGGCCACGGTGTGCTGCCGCATCTCATCGATGTGCTCTTCGTCGATCAGATACGGGGGAAGAACGCACGCGGAATCGCCGGAGTGAATCCCGGCGTCCTCGATGTGCTGCATCACTCCACCGATCACGACCCGCTCGCCGTCCGAGATCGCGTCGACGTCGGCCTCGAACGCATCCTCGAGAAAACGGTCGATCAGCACCGGCTTGTCCTCGGATACCCTCGCTGCCCGCTCAAAGTACTGCCGCAGAGACGGTTCGTCGTAGACGATCTCCATTGCCCGACCGCCCAACACGTACGATGGACGCACTAGCACGGGGTACCCGATCCTGGTGGCCGCCGCGACGGCTTCGTCGAGGCTCGTGGCGATGCCGTTGTCGGGCTGACGGATTCCGAGACTGCGCGCGATTGCGTCGAAGCGCTTCCGATCCTCTGCGATGTCGATCGAATCTGGCTGGGTCCCGAGAATCGTGACGCCCGCTTTCTCGAGTCCGTGCGTGAGCTTGAGGGGCGTCTGGCCGCCGAGCTGCACGATCACGCCGAGTGGCTGCTCGCGCTCCACGATGTCGAGCACATGCTCGAGCGTCAGCGGCTCGAAGTAGAGCTTGTCGGAGATGTCGAAGTCCGTGGAGACCGTCTCGGGATTCGAGTTGATCATGATCGTCTCGTACCCACGGTCGCGCAGCGCCAGCGCCGCGCGCACGCAACAGTAGTCGAACTCGACTCCCTGCCCGATGCGGTTGGGCCCGCTGCCCAGAATTACCACCGAACGTTTGCCGCTCTTCGGAGCCTCGCTCTCCTCGTCATAGCTGCTGTACAGGTACGGAGTAGCGGACGGGAATTCACCGGCGCACGTGTCTACCATCTTGTAGGCCGGGACTATTCCAAAGCCCAGTCTTCTGGCGCGTGCCGCTCCTTCGGATTCTCCCCGCAAGTCGGCCAGCTGCCTGTCGGCGAACCCCATCCGCTTCATTCGCCACAGCACGTCCTTGTCGACCGTTCTGAGCGCGGCGAACGCTTTCTCCGCCTCCAGCAGCTCCATCATTTGCGACAGGAACCACGGATCCATGCTCGTAAGCTGATACAGCTCGTCGACGGAGATTCCGGCACCGAGCGCGCGCTTCACCTGGAAGATGCGCTCCGGCGTCGGCTGCCTCAGCGCGCCGCGTAACGTTTCGATGGAATCATCCTCGAGACGGTCATCGGCGAGCGTCGTCGCCGTGGTCCAGCCCGGGCGCCCCGTCTCGAGAGCGCGCAGCGCTTTCTGAAACGCTTCCTTGAAAGTGCGTCCGATCGCCATCGACTCGCCGACGGATTTCATCTGCGTCGTGAGCCGCGGATTCGCGGCCCGGAACTTCTCGAACGCGAAGCGCGGGCACTTGACCACCACGTAGTCGAGCACCGGCTCGAAAGAGGCGGGCGTCGTGCCGGTGATATCGTTCGGAATCTCGTCGAGACGGTAGCCCACGGCGAGCTTGGTTCCAATCCGCGCGATCGGGAATCCCGTCGCCTTCGAGGCGAGCGCGGAAGAACGGGACACGCGCGGATTCATCTCGATCACGAGCATCTCGCCGTCGTCCGGATTGATCGCGAACTGGATGTTGCAGCCTCCGGCCTCGACGCCGATCTCCCGAATCACCGCGACGGCGGCGTCGCGCATCAGCTGGTATTCACGATCGGTCAACGTCATCGCCGGCGCGACCGTGATCGAATCGCCGGTGTGCACACCCATCGGATCGATGTTCTCGATCGAGCAGACGATCACCACGTTGTCCGCACAGTCGCGCATCACCTCGAGCTCGAACTCCTTCCACCCGATGACGCTGCGCTCGACCAGCACCTGGCTCACGGGCGAAAGGTCTAGTCCGCGACGAATTATCTCCTCGAACTCCTGACGGTTGTAGGCGATTCCGCCACCCGTGCCGCCGAGGGTGAAAGCGGGCCGGATGATCGCTGGAAAGGCGGTGGTCTCGAGTAAATCGAACGCTTCGTCGAGCGTTGTCGCGATGCCGCCCGGCGGGACTGCCAGCCCGATTCGCTTCATCGCCTCGCCGAACAGCTTTCGGTCCTCCGCCATCGCGATCGCGCGCGCGTCGGCTCCAATCAGCTCGACGCCGTACTTCTCGAGCACGCCCAGCTCCGCGAGCTTCATGGCGACGTTGAGCGCTGTTTGTCCGCCCATCGTCGGGAGCAGCGCGTCGGGCCGCTCCTTCGCGATGATGAGCTCCACGTACTCCGGCGTCACCGGCTCGATGTAGGTGCGGTCGGCGATCTCCGGATCCGTCATGATGGTCGCCGGATTGGAGTTGACGAGGATGACCTCGAAGCCCTCTTCCTGGAGCGCCTTGGCCGCCTGGGTCCCCGAATAGTCGAACTCCGCCCCCTGCCCGATTATGATCGGGCCGGAGCCGATAACGAGAATTCGGTGGAGGTCGGTTCGCTTAGGCATTACGGTTCCCGGAGATTCACTGGAGCAAAGTTAGCAAACTGGCGACGGAGAGGCTCAGAGAATGGAACTGCGAAAAGAACGGGGTGGCAGGTGTCAGAGGCACAGGTGCCAGGCCTCAGGTCAGGACGCCCGGACTTATCTCGACGTCGGCAAGGCACAGGCAGTGGCTCTCACGCCACAGGGACAAGTCCGGGCGTAGTGAACTGGAACCTGACACCTACACCTCTGACGCCTCTCACCCCGTTCTTTTCGCAGTTGACAGTTAAGAAAAAGGGAGCCAGCAGGGCTCCCTTTTCCGTTTGAGCGCAATCCAAGGTTACGCAGCGGATACCCCTCTCGGAGCCCGCACCACTTTCCCCGCGTGAAGGCAACGAGTGCACACCTTCACCTTCGTGATCTTGCCGTCGATCACGACGCGGGCGACCTGAAGATTCGGTTTCCACGTGCGGCGCGTCTTGTTGTTGGCGTGCGAGACGTTGTTCCCGTAAGCGACGCCCTTGTCGCAGATATAGCAGCGGTGCCTCTTGATCTGTGCCATGGTCAGCTCTCCGTTGGCATCAGCTCGATGCGTGCCATCTCCGCGCCATCGCCCTTGCGGTGGCCGGTCTTGAGAATGCGGGTGTACCCGCCCTTGCGCGTCGCGAAGCGCGGTCCGATCTCCTGGAACAGTTTGTCGGCGGTGGCGCGATGCGGAACCTTGGCACCGGCCAGGC
>DASWBC010000519.1:0-1814 GCA_036390815.1 Gemmatimonadaceae bacterium | reverse complement strand
GACAAGAAAGATTTCACCATCGCGTCCCTTATCTCGGCGGCATACGACAGCTGGTTGCCATCTTTCGCGCGAATGATTCCGGGGCTGCTCAAGTCTTACGACAATCTGCCGGCGCCCGATCCGCTGAAGACGAATCTCGCCGCTCCGATCGCCGCGCTGCGCGCGTGGGATTACCACTGGGGGACCAATTCCATCCCCACATCACTCGCCGTCTTCTGGGGAGAGGATCTCTTCAATCGCGTCGGCGCTGAAGCCCGCGGAGCCGCGATGTCGGCGGAGACGTACGTCATCGACCGCGCGACAGACGCGGAGCGCCTTCAGTCGCTCAACGCGGCGGCGACGAAACTCAACCAGGATTTCGGGAACTGGCAGACACCATGGGGGGAAATCAACCGGTTCCAGCGCATCAACGATGACAGCGCGCCAAAGTTCGACGACTCGGCGCCGAGCATCCCTGTCCCTTTTACGTCGTCGAGGTGGGGATCTCTGGCGTCGTTTGCAGCGCACGCATATCCGGGAACGAAGAAGTGGTACGGCACGAGCGGCAACAGCTTCGTCGCGGTGGTCGAGTTCGGCGACAGCGTGCGTGCGAGGGCGATCACGGCGGGTGGCGAGAGCGGAAACCCTTCGTCGCCCCACTTCAACGACGAGGCGCAGCGATACAGCACCGGCAATCTCCGTGATGTGTACTTCTATCCGTCACAGCTCAATGGGCACATCGCGCGAGAGTATCATCCCGGCGAAAGCAACTAGCGGTACGCATCAACTCTAGACAATCGGTTTCTGCTTGCTTTTCGCGCGCGGACAAATAGATACGAGGTATGCCGCGGATCAGAACCTTGCTTGTCGCAGCGTCGCTGACGTGGCCGATTTCGATTCTGCTCCCGCAAGGGGTCACTACCTCTGGCATCCGCGGCATCGTGGTGGCAGAGGGTGCGGTCGCCGTCGAGGGTGCGCGCGTTCGGGTCAGTGATGCCGCTACGGGATTTGCTGTCGAGGTCGAGGCGCGGCACGCCCGCTTCCTGATTCAAGGACTGGAGCCAGGCGGCCCGTATACCGTCACCGTTCGGCGACTCGGGTTCGTTGCGCAGCAGCGCGAGCACATCATGCTCGAGCTCGGAGAATTGCTCGAGCTGGATTTCGTGCTCCGACCGGTGGTCGCCGAGCTGGAATCTGTGAGTGTCGTCGCCGACGACAAATCGAGTTATAGCCCGGCGCACGCTCACGGGGGAACGGTCACCACTATCAGCGGGTCGATGTTGCGCGACCTACCCACGCTCAATCGCGATCTCTACGAGTTCCTCCGCCTGGTGCCCCAGATCTCGACCAAAGTCGGCGTTGCAAATGCGGGGTTCTCCGCCGGTGGCGTCGGATTTCGCTTCAACAACTTTCTTATAAACGGCGTGTCCGAGCGAACGATGTCCGGCAGCGCCTCCATCGCCTACCTGAATGCGAAGTCAATTCCACTCGACGCTGTGCAGGAATACCAGGTGCTGCTGGCGCCTTACGACGTCCGCTACGGCGACTTCGCTGGCGCTCTCATCAATGCGGTCACCAAGTCCGGGACGAACTCCCTGCACGGCTCGATCTTCGCCTTTGGGAGAAACGACCAGCTCGCGCGACAAACCGCATCGGCAGGAACAACCGCCTACGACCGGGTTCAATACGGTTTCTCGCTCGGCGGCCCCATTGTGCGCGATCGATTGCATTTCTTCATCGGCACGGAGCTGCAGCAATTCACCTATCCCGCGCCAGGCCCATATGTTGGACAGCCGCGGAACGCCGATCGCGCCGTTCCTGTCAGCGAGACGGAT
>DASWBC010000518.1:0-1826 GCA_036390815.1 Gemmatimonadaceae bacterium | reverse complement strand
TGCTGCGGTGAACGAAGGCGGAAAGAGCAAGAAGGAGGATCCGGCTGATGAAGTCGTGGACCCCAAGCCCACGCGGAATCCGCCCTACACCACTACCGGAAAATTCTTTACGGCCCCGAAATTCGGGTCGGCCGGCAGCGGCGGCCTGGAGAACGAGCCAGGACTCGACGTAGACTGACTCGCAGCGACTAGCCCTGGCGCGTCGCTGTGGGTGCGCCGCGCGTGTATGCGATGTAATCCGTCGGGCTGGGCGTGTCTCCACCGGCCCTAAGCGATGTCGCGATCTGGCCACGATGATAGGACCCGTGCATCACGACGTGCGTCAGTATGTCTTCAATTGTGGAAGTGAACTGATCGCCTGCGCTGTTCCGGTAAGTGATGGGCTTTTCGAGCAGCTCCGGAGTCAGGCGCGAGACGAGACCCTTGAACGCGACGACATTCTCCTTGCCAAGGCTTTCGCACTCGTCGAGCGAGAGGGCGGGCCATACTGGAACACGCGCAGACGACCCGGCGATTCGGGACAGCCACACGTGCGCCGCACCGAGAATGTGCGAGTAGATCTCCAGGTCTTTCTTCTTCGGGTTCTGCGCTGAGCGCAGACTCACCAATACTCTTGCGTCGGCCCATTCCATGTGCTGAAACAGCCGCTTGAAATGTTCCTTCATCGGTTCTGACATGGCTACGGCAGGACGGTGAAGGTCGGAGATCTCATTTCATGAACTCGACCGGACGCCCGATCGTCCATGGGATTTTTGCCGCATCGAGGCTCGCATTGAGTGCGGGAATGCGGCGCTCGAGCAGCGCGTTGATTCTTCCCACCTCTCGCTGCAGGTCCGACGACGCCAGCGTCAGGGTCGCCCGCTGAAGCGCAGTTGGTGGGGAGCTGACGTTCCCGATCTCCTCGGCAACGTTGTTCACACGCTCCTGAATCGACGGATCCTCGACTCTCTTGTCGTCACTCACGGGCTCACCCTCTGGATCCCCGCGCAGTTTCTTCAGAATGTCGGAGATCTCCTTGTCGACCGCATCGGCCTGCTTCGAGACGCTGTCGGGAGCAGTATTGGTCTTGAGCGCGGTCTTCACGTCGGTGACTTGTTCCTTCAGCTGCTCGACAGTTCGAACCGCGGCTTGTACAGTCGCCTGCAGTCGACTGGTGCTCACACGCATGTCGTAGAGCGTCCGGTAGTCGGCATCACTCATTTGCACGAGCGGATCGGAGCGGACGTCGACCGGGACTTCCTGCACGGCCGGCGCGCCTGATCCCCCTTTCACGCTCATGCGCGCCGTGTATCGACCTGGAAGCACGAACGGTCCCAACGGATCGCGCTGCCTGAACGACTCTCCAGCCTGACCCGCCGGACGGCGCACCGTATAGGGCGCCGCAGTACGAAGGTCCCATGTCACGCGATGCATTCCGCGCTTCTTGTTCGCGGTCAGCTCGCGGACGCGTTTTCCCGTCGCGTCGTAGATGCCGAGCGTGACGTCTCCACCCTTGGGCAGAGAGTCTCGCAGGAAATACGTGATGATTGCGCCGAACGCCGGGTTCGGGGCCGAGTACTCGCGATCGCCGGTGGCACCGGCGCCGCGGACTCCTCCGGGTACGGAGCCGTTCGGGTTGTATTCTGTCGCCGATTTAACCGGGAAGAGATAGGTGCCGACTCTGTTGGCCTCGCCGAGTTTTTCGAGCGGCGTGATGTCGTCGATGATGTAGATGCCGCGGCCGTGCGTTCCAATCACGAGATCGTGCTCGCGCGGGTGGATCACGATGTCGTGAACCGCGACAGTCGGAATATTGTATTTGAGCTGAGTCCACGCATTGCCTCCGA
>DASWBC010000517.1:0-2357 GCA_036390815.1 Gemmatimonadaceae bacterium | reverse complement strand
CCCGGATTTTTTGCCCGCCAGCGCCAACTCGCGCGCAATCTTGATGCGCTGCGCTTCACCGCCGGACAAGGTTGTCGCCGGTTGCCCCAGTCGAACGTAGCCGAGTCCGACCTGCTGTAGCTGCCACAGCGCCTGGCCGAGCTTTTCCTCGCGCGGGAAGAATCTGATCGCCTGATCCACCGTCATGTTGAGCACTTCGTGGATGTTTTTTCCCCGTACGGTGACATCCAGAACTTCGGGCTTGTAACGCTTGCCGCCGCAGTCCTCGCACGGCACGTAGACGTCGGCCATGAACACCATCTCGACCTCGAGCGCTCCCGCGCCCTCGCACGCTTCACACCGTCCTCCCTCGACGTTGAAGCTGAACGTGCCCGGAGTGTACTTGCGCTGGCGAGCCAATGGCGTGTCGGCGAAGATGCCGCGGATTTCGTCGAACGCTTTCACGTAGGTGACAGGATTCGACCGCGGCGATTTCCCGATCGGACTCTGATCGATCATGACGACGTTCTCGAGCGCATCGAACCCCGTGATGGTCTCGTACTCCCCGACTTTTTCGCCGAGATGGAGCTTGGCGGAATGCTCGCCGACGAGATGAGTCTCCAGTGCATGGTACAGCACGTCGTGCACGAGGGTGCTCTTGCCCGAGCCCGAGACTCCCGTCACGACTGTCAAGGCGCCGAGCGGAATGCGGATGTCTACGTCCTGGAGATTGTGTTGGCGGGCGCCCGAGAGCGTGATCCAGCGCGGGCCGAGCCGGCGTCGCTCGTCGGGCAGCGGAATCGATCGGATTCCGGTCACGTACTGGCCGGTCAACGGGCTTTCGCTGACGCGGTTCATTGGGCCGGCAAAAACGATCTGACCTCCCGCCTCGCCGCTGCCCGGTCCGAGCTCCACCATGTAGTCGGCCATCTCGATCGCGGCCAGATCGTGCTCAACAACGAGCACGCTGTTGCCAGCATCGCGCAGCCGCTGGAGCAGCTTGAGCAGCCTGTCCATGTCCCTCGCGTGCAGGCCGATGGATGGCTCGTCGAGAACGTAAAGTGTGTCGACGAGCTGCGAGCCCAGGGAATTGGCGAGACCGATGCGCTGCGCCTCTCCCCCCGAAAGAGTGCGCGTAGCTCGATTCATCGAGAGATAAGCGAGGCCCACGTCGTTAAGAAAAGTGACGCGGTCGCGCGCCTCCTTGAGGATCATCTCGGCCACGTTGCGCTCGAATTCGGAAAGCACCAGCTCGTTGAGCCAGACAGAGAGCTGGTCGACGGGGAGGTCAGCCACCTGGGCGATGTTGAGGCCGCCGACCCGCACGTTGAGTGCCTCTTGTTGGAGCTTCGTCCCGAGACAGCGCGGACATTCCTGTGCCGTCTGATACTGCCGGAGGAAAACGCGGATGTACTGTTTGTATCGCTTCTCTTCGAGATCACGCAGAAAGGGAAAGATTCCCTTGTAACCCCTCGTCTTCGACTGAAGAAGTAGCTCTCGCTGAGCGGCGGAGAGCTGGTCCCACGGCTTGTCCATCGGAATGCGCTCGCGACCCGCAAACTCCGCCAGCGCCCGGCGTTTGTTGTCGTATCTCGGCTTGGTCCACGGATCTATCGCTCCATCGCGCAGCGACCGCGAAGGGTGGGGGATAACGAGCGATTCGTCGTACTCGAGAATCGCCCCGAACCCATTGCACTGCGAGCACGCGCCGCGTGGATTGTTGAACGAGAAGAGCTGCGGAGTGGGCGTGGGCGCAAACGTGCCGTCGTTCGCGCACTGAAAGCGCTCGGTAAACCGCAGCTTGTTCATCGTCAATCCGTCTATGGGAGACACGATCGAATCCGTAAACAGGACCACGCAGTCTCCCTCGCCCTCGGCGAACGCGGTTCCGACGGCATCGGCCAGGCGTCCGGCGCTTTCCGGCGAAACCGTCAGCCGGTCAACTACGACGAGGAGCTCCTTCGCGCGCGTGATGTCGCGTTTCGATTCGGCGAGCTCGTCGAGGTGCATCACGGCTCCGTCGATGGCGACGCGCAGAAATCCCTGCGCGCGGAGGTTCTCGATCACCACGTCGTGCGTGACCTTGCTGGAAAGCCGCAGGGGAAACGTGACGTAGAACCGCTCGCCGGCCGGCAGTGACAGCACCTTGTCGGTCACGGACTGCACGGTGTCCGGCTTTATCTCCCTTCCGCATTTCGGGCAGAACGTGTGTCCCACTCGCGCCCAAAGGAGACGGAGATAGTCGTAGACCTCGGTCGCCGTTCCGACGGTGGAACGCGAGGTCTTGGTGGGATTTTTCTGCTCGATCGCCACGGCGGGGGACAGTCCTTCGATAGAATCGACGTCCGGCTTCTCCATCCTCTCGAGGAATTGCCGGG
>DASWBC010000516.1:0-4727 GCA_036390815.1 Gemmatimonadaceae bacterium | reverse complement strand
CACGATGTACGGCTGGTTGGGATGCTGCGCCAGGTAATGCTGGTGGTACTCCTCAGCCGGGTAGAACCCGCGCAGCGCCGCGACCTGTGTCACGATCGGACGTGAAAACGTCTTTGCCGCCGCCAGCTGCTTGATGTAGCTCTCGGCAACCTGCTGCTGCTGAGCGTTCCTGTAGAAGATCGCGGAGCGGTACTGGGTGCCGTGGTCCGGTCCCTGGCGATTGAGCTGCGTTGGATCGTGCGCGACGGAGAAGAAAATCTGGAGGAGCTTGCCGTAGGTCACCTGCGACGGATCGTAGATGACTTCCACCGATTCCGCGTGCCCTGTGTCACCCGTGCTCACCTGCTCGTACGAGGGGTTCACCACGTCGCCGCCGGCGTAACCCGAGATGGCGCGCTTGACCCCCTTCACGTGGTCGTACACCGCTTCGACTCCCCAGAAGCACCCGCCGGCGAACACCGCGGTGTCCTCGGCGGCGCCGCCCGTCACTTGCGAATCGAGCGACGGCGCGACCACCGGACCATCCGTCGAGCGGGAAGCGCCGTTGGTGAGCTTTGCGCCGAAAAGAACGAGCGCGATCGAAATTACGGCCAAAGCAGCGAGGAAGCTGGGCAGGGAGCGTTTCATCGTGATTCTCGGTGGGGGATACCTATTTAAACCATAAAATGGCAGTGATTGTTCCGATTTTACAGCTGGTCAATGGCAGCGAAAGCGGGCCATCTCGGAGAGCTATTCCGTCACCGATAGCACGTTCCCGTCCGGATCCTTGAACCACGCCACCTTCGCTCCGCTCGGCGAGCTCCAGACGCCAAGCTGGTCCTGTTGCATCCCGGGGTAGCGCTCGAACTTTACTCCCTTCTTCTGAAGCGCTTTCACGGTCTTGCCGATATCGTCTACGCTCCAGCCGAGTATGGTGAACGGCGCTGGTTGGAACCCTGGCACGCTCGAGACGTCGACAACGCGAACCATCACCCCGTTTGCAGCAAAAACCAGCGCGAACTGGTCGTCGCTCACAAAGCGGAGTCCAATCGTCTTCTCGTAGAACGAGCGCGCCTTCTCCCTGCTTCTGGTCGGGACGAACGCGACGATGTCCATCGCTCCGAGCATCGGACCTCCCTTGGAATCGGTCAGGTGAAAATCGGCTTCAGCCTCTGCTCGCTTGCTCGCCGGAACGGATAACTGAACGCCAGGCGCTCCTCGAGATCCGGGTCGGGAGGATTGTCTCCCTCCAGAAAAATCCATTCAACGTCGACGAACTCGCTGTTCTTCCACATTCCGATCCCGACCTGTTTTTCCAGATCCAGCTCGTGCTTGGATGCGAGCGAAAGACTTCGCAGCGCGTCGAAGGCGCGGTCGTGAAACTCCCTCGTCACGGGCAGGATGAGAAATCCGCATCCTGTCCGCTCCGACGCGATTCGGTACGGCAGCTCGAACTTGTCGGCGCGCACCCCCTCGAGCGCCAGGCGCAGCTCCAGCTTGAGGGCGCGCAGTTCATACCGCCCCAGTAGCGCAAGCTCGGAAAGAATCTCGTAGCAGTCGGAGTCGGCGTACTCTCCCTCGTGAGCCGCAATCTTGCTCCCGAGGGTCTCCAGCACGAAGGAGAACTCGCAAGCGGTCGGCCCCCCGCGGGAAAGCGCCGCCCTCTCGAATCTGGAATCGGGCGGCGCGGAAAAATCTTCCAGCAGGTACTGTCCGATCAGCGCCGCCTCGCTGACCGCAGTCGATGACGGATCCCAGTCGAGAAGAATGTCGCGCCGGAACGTGAAGTAGTCGAGCAACTCCGCCGGCGTGACGAAGTGGTCGCAGATCTCGAAGTAGTCGGCATCCCTGAGGATGTGGACGAAGCCACCGTTGCGGCTCTTCTTGAAACGCGCCGCGCGGAACCCGCGCGATTTCGGCGGCACGCGATAGATGATCATGCTTACGAGAGAATCAGGCTCCTTCGGCGAGACCATGACGCGATGTCCGAAGTGATTCACCAGCGACAGGCCTACGTAGGCGCCGAGCAGGGCGCGGGTGTTCTGAATCCGCTTCACGCCCTTCCTCACTACGTGGCTGGTGATCCACTTCTCGAGGTCGCCCGCCTTCGACGGTACCTTCTGATCCCGCTCGCACAGCTGGAAAATGAACAGTATGCCGTCCATTATCAGCACCCTGTCGGCGATCTCGACTTCCTTTTCGAAACTGATCGGCAGCTGGCTCGCCGGGTACGAAAACGCTCTCATGAAAACGTTCGCGTGCTGCTGGGCGGCGTGATCGTGTAATAGGCTGGAGGGCTCGCGGACGCTCTCTTTCACTCAGTACCGTCTCGATCGTCGTTCCCGGGCCAGCAGCAGCGCCGCGCCCACGAGACCGGTGATAGTGCAGAAGAGGTAAAGCGTCCGGATGCTCACGAGCTCGTACAACGGATTCGCTTCGGTGAATGGCCGGAAGGGACGGATGTCCGCGTACATGATGCCATTGAGCACCGAGTGAAAAATCCCGCCAAAGATTCCGCTCACCACCGCCAACGGCATTCGGAACTCGGCCGCTAGCGCCTCGGGAACCACGTCACGTGGTCGCGCCCACCAGCCGCCCACGCGGGAGACGATCAGCCCGCACAGCATTCCGATCAGACCGCCGAGAAGAAACGTGTGCGCCTGTCGATGCACGGGGTATTCGCCCTGCAACAGGTAATAGCCCGACTCGACGTCGATCACGACCTGCGCGAGCGAGTACGCCGCCATCGAGAACTGTCGTGGCGCGGCGGCCTTGATGAGAAGGCCCGGACCGAGGTGAAACGGGGTTGCTGGCATGTCGCTACAGCCAATTTATCCAGCCGCCAACGCTTCCGACTAGGACGGCGTATTGTCACACGATGAATCGCGTGGTTGCCACCGGTCTCCAGCGCTATTTTTTGCCCATGAAGAGCTGTGGAATGGGCTGGCGACCCACCATCATAGTGGCGTGTCTGCTGGCGATCCAACCGCTGCAGCCGCTGCAGGCGCAGACCGACGAGATCCAGGTCTACACTGGCGAGCTTGAAACGCCGGGCAAGGCCAACCTCACCGTTCACGCGAACTACACGCCCGACGGCCGCACAGTCGCCGGATCTCCCGGCGCGGTCGTGCCGCAGGGCTCGCTCAATGGCGCCTTCGAATGGGCTTACGGCGCAACGGACTGGTTCGAGGCAGGCACCTATTTTCCCGTTTACACGCTTACCCGCGACCAGAAGCTCGAGCTCGATGGGGTCAAGCTGCGAGCGCTGTTCGCGGTGCCCCACGCCGAGACCCGGAGTTTCTTCTATGGCGTGAACTTCGAGCTGAGCTTCAATTCGAAGCATTGGGATGAGTCGCGATACGGGGGAGAGATACGGCCGATAGTCGGGACACGGGCAGGTCCCTGGGATCTGATCGTGAATCCAATCCTGGACACATCGTTTGACGGGTTTTCCCGCCTCGATTTCGCGCCGTCTCTGCGCCTCGCGTACAACCGATCGCCGGCGTTCGCGCTGGCGGTGGAACACTACGCCGACTTCGGCCAGATCGGTCACCTGGATAGTCGCGCGAAGCAGGAGCACAACCTCTTCGCCGTGGCCGACTACGCTCGCAAGCTGTTCGACGTCGAAGCAGGCATCGGGTTCGGTTTGACCGCGGCTTCAGACAAGCTCGTGCTCAAGACGATTCTTTCACACACGTTCTGAGTCATCCCGCGACTCCAGCGCTCGCCGGAGCGCGAATCCGGCCAGGAGTCCACAATTCACTTTTCCTTCGAGCGCAGCAATGCAGCGACCTCATCGAGTCCTCGCAGTGTGGCAAGATCGGCCGCTGTCTGTCCCTGTCTGTTCCGCACGTTGGGATCGGCGCCGCCGGCGAGCAGCCTCTCGGCGACTTCCCTGGCCCGGGCGTCGTCGGGGGGCAGCCACATGAGAGGCGTCTCGTTCTCCGCGCGGGATTGCGCCAGCTTCGGCTCGGCGTCCAGCACCTGGCGCAAGCGCTCGACGTCCCCGATGAATGAAAGCCCCCACACATCCCTGCTGAGAGGTCTCAGGAAGTCGATCATCTTCTGCCGCTGTCCCCAGATTGCGCCCCAGAGCGGCGTGATGCCGTAACGGGTTTCTCGCGGATCGATTTGCGCGCCACGCGCGATGAGGAGGGCGGCGACCCGCAGCGCATCGTTGTCCGCCGCAACGTGGAGCGGGCGCTGCCTTCCCTCGTCCCGATCCTCAATGTCGGAGGACACTCCGAGGTCGAGCAGCAGCTCGACGACGTCGGCGCGGTCGCGCGCGGCGGCGACCGCCATCGGCTTTGGAGACGACAGGTACTCGGGATGGCCTACGAGCAGCGCCTCCGCTTCCCGGCGATCGAGCCTGAGGCAAGCCGCCATGAATCCTTCCTCCCCGCCAACCGGCCGCGCGCTTCGCGCCGCTCCGTGACTGGCGAGGAGCTCGGCTATCTCCGGCGAGCCCTTGAGGAGGGCCTCCTCGTACAGCGATCGGGTAGAGAGGCGGGCCGAGGCATCGATCGTGTGCCTGCTTCGTCGCGGTGACGGAGGGGCGTTGGGATTGGCGCCGTGCTCGAGCATCCATCGCACGAGCCCCGGATTGTTTCGATCGATCGCCCCACCGAGCAGGAATCGAGCGCCGGTTCCGTAACCGCCCATGTCGAACATCGGCCAGTCCGGGTCCGCCCAGTCCGAAGTGTGTCCGGTTCTGAACGCGTTCGCATACGCCATCTCGAGGAACCACT
>DASWBC010000515.1:0-2381 GCA_036390815.1 Gemmatimonadaceae bacterium | reverse complement strand
CCGCTCTTCGCCAACGTCGACGAATTGGAATGGAAAGGACCGACCGCTGCGTTCACGAATTGGGCGACGCGCATCGACGACAAGCGCTTGTTGGCGCGCGCGGAAGCTGCGCTTGGGGTACGAGATGGTCGGCCCGCCGTTACTCATTATGAGGACCGACCGGTCAACGAATCCGCGCCGCCGAACTGAACGGGTTCGAAATAAAAACCGAACTGAACGCGATCCGATATCTAAAAACTGAACTGAACGGGATCCGAGATCTCAGCGGCATAGATCACAGTAGGTAGTCACTTCGCTCCGACCGCACATGCGCGCGCACCACCTACAACCCACCGCCTGTGCGATAATGCCACTCCGGTGTGTCGCAAGCGTCCTTACTGAAGCCTGAGATCTGTGCTTCTGAGATCTCGGATCGCGTTCAGTTCGGTTTTTATATTTCGGATCGCGTTCAGTTCAGTTGTTTTATTAAGTAGGTCCTTGTTTTTCGCCCTCGCGCAGTACCATCTCTACGAACCGCAATGTCGCCTCGAAGTCAACCGGATCAGCTGGTTCCCTGACCGCGACGACCGGATTCGGCCGCCTGGTCCAGGCGCGATCGATCAGCGCCGCCCACTCGGTCCCAAGAGTTGCCTTTGCCCACGCTGCGCCTTCGCGCTTTGAACCAGGCCGCCCTTCGACTAGGTCATGCAGCATGCGGGAGTAGCTCAACACGATGTAGCCCTGATAGAAGCGGTTCCTGTACCGCTCCTGCTGCTCGAAGATCTCCTTGGCCCACGCGCGCATGGTATTGCTCATTTCACTGCGGAGCCCCATGACACTGATCGGATCCACCAGCGTTGTCGGATCGGGGCCGGCAAGTGTGATTCCTCGTTCACGTACGACCGAGCGCACCACCAGCGTGTTACAGTGATCAGACTTGATCAGCCGGTTGCTTCCATGGTCCAGATACCACAGTGGTTCGCCGCATCGCTCACCACTGCGCAGAATCGCGGCGGGGAAGTAGGACCCTTCGAGGTGCCGGGCCCATTCAGATTCGAGCCCGTAAATCCGCTCGTGAACTCGCTGGAGCTCCGCGACTTGAGCATCGGAGAGCGCGTTTCTGATCACGACGACGAAATCCGCGTCGCTGTGCTCATCAAAATCGCCTACTGCAAATGAACCCTGCAGATATGCGCCGATGAAGTCGTTGCCAATGGCCTGTCTAATGCTCGCGACCAACTCGCGGAGAACGGCGTTGAGCTCGGCGTAGGGAGTTGGCTGCTCCAGAGACTGCATATGGGATCGCCGAAAGATATCAGAGCCGCCATAATACGCGATTATGGCCAAGATGGAGTCCGGGGAAATTCTGTTAGTCGAAGGACGCGAGGTCCGCGTGACCAATCCGGACAAGCCCTACTTCTCGCGCGATGTCAAGCTCTCCAAGCTCGATGTCGTTCAGTACTATCTGTCTGTCGCGAGCGGAGCCGTCGCCGGCATCCGCGATCGGCCGAGCATGCTCAAGCGCTTCGTGGATGGCGCCGAGAGTCCGCCGTTTTATCAGAAGCGCGCGCCCGAGAATCGTCCGGAATGGTTGAGGACCGTCACGCTCTCCTTTCCGTCGGGACGCACCGCTGAAGAAGTTGTCGTCGATGATGCGGCCGGCCTCGCGTGGATCGTGAACCTCGGCTGCATCGAGCTGCATCCGCACGCTGTGCGCACGAACGATCTGGATCACCCGGACGAACTTCGCATCGATCTCGATCCGGGACCGGGAGTCGAATGGGACGACGTCCGTCGCGTGGCGTTAGAGACGAAGAAGCTGCTCGAGGAAATGGGCTTGCGTGGCTGGCCCAAGACGAGCGGCTCGCGCGGGATGCACGTCAACGTCCGGATCCACCAGCAATGGACATTTACAGGAGTAAGGCGCGCGGCCTTGGCTCTGTCGCGCGAGATCGAGCGACGCGCGCCGACGCTCGCGACATCGAAGTGGTGGAAGGAGGAGCGGCACGGCGTTTTTCTCGACTACAACCAGAACGCGAAAGACCGCACCACCTGCTCGGCTTACTCGATTCGGCCGCTCCCCGACGCACGTGTCTCGGCACCGCTGCGTTGGGAAGAGATTCCCGATTGCGAGCCAGGCGATTTCACGGTGCTGACGATGCCGCGGCGCCTTGCAGAAATTGGCGACCCGAATAGCGCGATGGATGCTGCCGCCGGTTCACTGGATCAGCTCCTCGAGCTCGCCGACCGCGATGAAGCCGCCGGGCTCGGCGATGCGCCGTGGCCGCCCCACTGTCGGAAGATGGAAGGCGAGCCAGCTCGCGTGGCTCCGTCGCGCGCGAAAGGTGCGAAGGCAGCGAAGAAGGCGGGCGAGCAGACGAAGAGGAAGACGGCCAGCGCGA
>DASWBC010000514.1:0-7557 GCA_036390815.1 Gemmatimonadaceae bacterium | reverse complement strand
AGGAGAATCGAAACCTCTCCATCCGGCGGGGAGTCGTCAGCGCGCTGCTCTCGATATTGGGCACGGTAGGCTATTACGCGGCGTACATCGTCATTCTGATACGCGCGGTCAAAGGCGACATCACGATCGGAACGCTGACGTTCCTCGCCGCGTCGTTCGGGCGCGGGCGCGATGTCATCCAGAGCATCCTGCTCTCAGCGAGCAGCGTGGCGGAGCAAGCGCTGTACCTGAGAGACCTGTTCGTATTTCTCGAAATGCGGCCCACGATCGAGTCGCCGCCGAACGCGAGACTGGTGCCGGCGAAGATTCAATCAGGATTCGTCTTCGAGAACGTTGGATTTCGTTACCCTGGAAGCGAACAATGGGCAATTCGAAACGTCGATCTCGTTCTCAGGCCGGGCGAGCGGGTCGCTCTCGTCGGCGAGAACGGCGCTGGCAAGACGACAATCACGAAGCTTCTGGCTCGGCTCTATGATCCCACGGAAGGCAGGATTACGCTCGACGGGGTCGATCTCAAGGAGTACGACCTCGCCAGTGTCAGGCACGCGATCGGCGTCATCTTCCAGGATTTCGTGCGATACGATATGCGGTTCGACGAGAACATTGGCGTAGGCGAGATAGACTCCGTACGCGCAGACCTCGACAGGAACAACGGAACCCCGACGGCGATCACTGCTGCCGCGGAGAACTCGCTGGCGGCGTCACTCCTCCCCCGCTTCTCGAAGGGATATCAGCAGATGCTCGGCAGAAGATTCGAGGAGGGCGTGGATTTGTCGGGAGGTGAATGGCAGAAGATTGCGCTGGCCCGCGCCTACATTCGCGACGCGCAGGTCCTGATACTCGACGAGCCTACCGCCGCGCTGGATGCGCGCGCCGAGTACGAAGTGTTCCTGCGCTTCTCGGAGCTGGTCGCCGGGCGGATGGCAATTCTGATCTCTCACCGCTTTTCCACGGTCCGCATGGCAGACCGGATCATCGTGCTCCGGCACGGCAAGGTCGAGGGTCAGGGCTCGCACGAGGAGCTGCTCGCGGAGCGGGGGCTGTACCAGGAATTGTTTGATATGCAGGCGGCGGGGTACCGGTAACCTGGCGACTGGCGACTGGCAATTTCTCGAGGGACGGATTTACAGATTACTGCAAAGAACGGGGTGCGAGGTGTCAGAAGCGCAGGTGCCAGGCATGAGTTCACGACGCCCAGACAGCACAATCGCGATTCTTAGCACAGGCAGGCGAGTTCTTGCACTCTCACGCCACAGGGGCAGGTCCGGGCGTTGTGAACCGATACCTGGCACCTACGCCTCTCTGATACCTCCCACCACGTTCAGTTTGCGGTTGTCGATCCTTCCCTCAAGGAGTTGCCAGTTGCCAGTTACGGGCTCAGGTACTTTCTAAACCAACCAAGCGCCTCCCCCCACCAGAGCCGTTGGTTCTGCGGCTTCCCTATCCAGTGCCCCTCATCCGGAAAGTCGATCAGCCGGCTTGGCACTCCCTGGCGCTGAAGCGCCGTGAACAGCGAAAGCCCCTCCGTGTAAGGCACGCGATAGTCCATCTCGCCCACGACCACGAGGTGCGGCGTGTGAAAGTTTCCGGCGAAGAGGTGCGGCGACCAGCGGCGGTACACCGAGTCCATCGCATTCTTCTCCCAGTACGGACCGCCGAGTTCCCAGTCGCTGAACCAGATCTCCTCGGTCGCCCCGTACATGTTCTCGAGATTGTAGACGCCGGCATGGGTGAACAACGCCTTGAAGCGATTCGAGTGGCCAGCGATCCAGTTGGTCATGTAGCCACCATAAGACCCGCCGGCGGCGCCCATACGCGTCGAATCCAGCCAGCCATTGCGCGCGAGCGCGGCGTCGAGGCCGTTCATCAGGTCCGTATAGGCTTTTCCGCCCCAGTCCCTGGAAATCTGGTCGGTGAACTTCTGACCGTAGCCGAACGATCCGCGCGGATTGATTGCCACGATTCCGAACCCGGGAGAAGCGAACAGCTCGAAATTCCAGCGGCCATGCCACTGGTCGAGCCATTCACCCTGAGGTCCGCCGTGAATGAGGAACAAAACCGGAAACTTCTTCCCCGCCTGATACTGCGGCGGTCTGAGGATCATTCCCTGCACGCTGTCGCCGTCGGCGCCCTTGAACCAGTAGTCTTCGACTGGATTCAGCCTGAGCTGGGCGAGAAGCGCGTCGTTCTCGTGGGTGAGACGCCGAACGCCGCTGAGGCCCGAAGGTCCGACAGTCGCGACATACACCTCGGCGGGGCGCTCCGTCGCGTCCTGCAGCCAGGCGATTGTTTTCCCGTCGCTCGAAATGGAGGGGGAAAAATTGTTGCCGCCCGACGTGAGTAGCTGCGGGGAAGTCGTCCATCCCGATGACGTGCGAGTGATGCGATACAGCTTCGTGCGGCTCGCGTCAACCGTGTTCAGGTAAATCGCATCTCCGCTCGGGGAGAACGCGTATGCGTCGGCATTTCTGTCCCAGGCCGGCAGAAGCTCGCGCGAGGCCCTGCTGGCGCGGTCGTACGCCATGAGGCGCTGGCGGTCGGACTCGAATCCCGGACGCGCCTGCGAGGCGTAGAGAATCGTGCGCCCGTCGGGCGAGTAAACCGGATTCTGATCGGCGCCGCGATTGACGGCCGTGATCACAACGGGCGCGCCTCCACCCACGGGCACCGTGTAGACGTTGAGGTCGGTCGACCATGCGTCGGCGCGCCCCTGATCCTTAGCGGTGTAGGCGAGCTCTCTTCCATCGGGCGAGAAGGTGTACGCCTCGCTTCCGCCAAATGGTCCGGGAGGCACGTCGTACTTCACTCCGACGGTCACGTCGCGCAAATCGGTTCCGTCAGGCGACACGATGAACAGGTGCGACCGGGTCTGAGGCGTCCATTCTGTCCAGTGCCGATAGAGCAGATTATCGGCGACATGGGCTTTCACCTTCCCGGTGTCGGCTGCTTTGGCACGCTCGCTGTTGCAGGCGTCGCTGTCGCAGTCAGGGTACACGCCCGTAACGAAGGCGATACGATCTCCCGTCGGCGACCAGACGGGGCCACTGGCGCCGCCACTCACGTTCGAGATCTTCCGCGCATTTGCGCCGCTCGCGTCGGCGGTCCAGAGTTGCCCGGCCGAGATGTAGGCCACCCGCTTGCCGTCGGGCGACCAGCGCGCTTCGGTCGCGCGCGTTTTCGCATCGGGCCACTGAGGGAGTTCTGCGCCGAACGATTCGCCGAGTGATCTCGAGCTCACGCGTCCGATGCTGACGAGCCTGGTAATGGTCGTCCGGCTGTTCGCATTGACATTCGTCGTCCGCACGGAGTACAACACCCAGCGGCCATCGGGCGAGACCTGTGGATCGCCCACATTCTTGACGGCGGCGAAGTCCTCGAAGGTCATTGGACGCTGCACGCGTCCCTGCGCGGAAAGATCGACGGCGAGAAGTCCCGCCACCGTGAGCAGTAGTCCGACTCTCATTTTGACGCTCGCTTGTAGGAGTTCTTACTGCGGCTGCTCGACCGCCGCTATGTCGATCTCGATCCTGACCTCGTCACCGACCATCGAGCTCCCCTCCACGATACGGTTCCAGGTCATGTTGAAGTCTTTGCGGTTGATCGTGGTCTCGGCCTCGAAGCCAGCGCGTCGCTTGCCGGGGACGCCGGTGATGCCATTGAGGTGGCCGCGCAGCACAACGGGCCGCGTGACGCCGTGCATTGTTAGATTCCCCGCCACGGTAACGGAATCGCCGGCGAGGCGCGTGACCTTAGTGCTCTTGAATGTCACGGTCGGGTTGGCCTCGGCATCGAAGTGGTTGGCGCTCCGAAGGTCCGCGTCGCGGCGTTCGTTGTTGGTGTCGATCGTGGACGTCTGTGCGACCACTTCCACAGAGGCGGTGCTCCAATCGGCGAGATCAGCGATGATCGTTCCGCTCCACGCGTCGAACTGGCCGCGCACCTTGCTGACCATATGCCGGATCGTGAACGAGAGCTCCGAATGCGTCGGGTCGATCTTCCAGGTCGAAGGTGCGTTGACCGATGCGCCCGCCCCGGACACTTGCGCGGGAAGCGCGCCCTGCGCACCCGCCAGCGCGGGCGCGAGAGCCAGAAGTATGGAAAGCCTGCGAATCATCTGAAGAGTGGTGTTTGACGCGTACTACTTTGGGATCGGGATGTCGTTCCACGTGGCCTGATCGAACGTACCAGCGGGGAAATCCACATTGATGCGAACGTCGGCGTATTCCTCGCGCCAGACGGGCCTACCGTTCCGGATCACCAGAAACTCTGTCGGCACGTCGAATCCCCCGATCTCCTTGTAACCCTTCACCCGGATATCGCTGACAGTCGTACGCTCGCCGACTTTCTGGGTTTGGATGAATCGGACGAGGCGCAGCTCGTCCCGGTCCACCCACAATTGATTCGAGGTGGTGTCCCCCGCCTTTGCGCCCACGACGTAAACCGGCTGCCCCTCCCATGTATCGTCGCGGAATGTGTCGCCGTCGACGCGCAGGGTGTCCAGCTCGCGCATGATCGTGGCAACAGGTGCAACGTACACATCCGCAGTCAGAAGCAGGAGCGGGTTCACCGATGGGCGGAAGTCGACTCGAATGCCGTTGTCGAACGACGCCACACGATCATCTATCTGAACGAGTCCGCTCTTCTGGGAGGCGGGAAGAAACGCGATGCGAAGCTTACCGGGAACCTCGATGTGCTCGTACCACTGTGATTTCTGCTCCTGGCCAGTGGTAGTGTACGCCGTGTTGTTCTGAAGAAAGCTCATTGTCTTCAGGTATTTCCCGTCGTAGCGGTCGTGCATGGCCTTGATGAGTCCGGAGCTGCTCGTCGCCCTGACAGCCGATGCCGATCTGGTCGCGACGGGCTTCGTCGTCGGAGCGGGCTCGGGCACGGTGGTGCCCGCTGACTTGAAATACGAACAGCCGGACATAGCAAAAGCCGCCAGCAGAATACTTGAGCGCATTATCTAGTCCCCGAGTTCGTTGCGATATAAGAGGCCGTTGAACAATAGCTTGAAGGTGCCGTGTGGCTGCGAACGGAAGTACGGATCGGGTCCGTACAGCACTAGCATTCCCTTCCCGACTGGAGCCTGCAGGACTTCTGTTACACCACTCAGATATTTTTGACCCCAAGCCCATCCACTGCGGAGCGGGGTCGGTCCATCGACCCAGACGATCTTCTTGAGCCCGCGTTCCGCGGCCGCCGGAAGGATGCGAAAAGCCGGAGCATTGTCATAGTAGAAATCGGTGACGGGTCGAACCCCCTCCGCCAGCGCGAACGTCGTGTCCACGTGCATCGTCAGTATCGACCCGGGCACGTAGAATCGGCTTCGTGGCAACGGCCGGCCGATGCTGTCCACCAGCGCATTCGCGATCGGAAGCTGGAGCTGGAAGCCGAGGTCGGTGGCGGATCCGATCGCGAGGATCGTCCCGCCCGCATTCAGGAATTCCTGGAGCTGCGGGATCGTTTCAGCGACACTCATGCTACCGATCCGGTCGCGGAATTCGGCGGGTACGTCCTCCGGATTTATTCGCGGACCCGTTCGCCCATTGGGGCGCCCGAACGTTACTCCGTCCGGAAGAATCAGGACATCGAATTTGGCTATCAGGTTTCCTGCGTTCAGAGTCGGCGGATAGACGACCTGATAGGGAAACTCGAACTGCTCGAGAATGAAACGCGCCCATCCGGACGTTATCGCCCCTCCATACTGATCCCATAGGGCGATACGGGCGGGTCGAATCCGCTTGAGCGACGCTTGAGAAACCTCGGTGTCGAAAGGATCGAACGAGAGGCCCTTCTCCAGCGCGAGCTGCGTGAGAATCGGAGCCGTCGTCGGTTTGGCCGGAATGTAGAACGTGCCGGCGTCATAAGTCCGACCGTTGATGCTGAGCGGAGCTTGCAGCGTATAGACCTGTTCGCCATGGGCGAGCAGACGATTCACCGCGATGAACGCGTCATTCACGGAATGGCTCAGCGCATATCCAGCCACTGCGGACGCGACATGCCGTTCCGGCGGCTTGGCGAAGCCGACCACCGGCGTGAAGGGTCCGCCGAATGGCTCCAGAATCCGATCGAACTGCACACCCATTTGATACGCGAGCGTCCAGCCCGCATTGTCGTACGGGGGAGTCGGCGGACCGCCCGGATACGGGATGTCATTGGGGTGGTCCTGCGGCTCGAACATGTCGAGCACGTGCGGCCGAAACGCCTGCGCCGTCTTCACGACGTAGGAGCCTGCTGGATAGTTTTTCCCACCGACGGTGAACGCCGCCGAGGCACGTTGGATGGTGATGCCGGTCTTGATCAGCGCGTTGACGAACTTCGTCGCCGTGAGAAAGTCCGGCTGATCGGCCCGTATGATGTAGCCGCGCGGGTCTCTGTCGGCCGGATTCCGCATGATGCTAACGTAGGTCGCCATATCGGCCGGACTCGTCGACTGCGGCCTGCCACCACTACCACCACCACCACCGCCCGCGTCACCGCCCTGCGGGCGGGAGCTGTCCTGAGGAAACGCCGCCTGAAGCGCGGCCACCTTCCGCGGTGTGATGGTCCATGTATCGGTATTGCCACGCCGAATGGAATTACGCCCCATCTGGTAGATATTGTAGAGGAGCGTCTCGCGATATCGCGACGCGACATCAAGAACCGCCCGGTTCGCCGTCAACTCATAGGCGATCGATTGCGCGAAGTGCCACTTCTGCGGCTGAATCGGCATCGGCAGATCTCCCTTCGGCAGGAGCTTGTCCGGCACCAGGGGAATCTCCATCGGCGTGGGGTTGCCGATCGCTTCGGTAAGCAGGCCAATCATGTTGTGGAAGTAAACCGTCGTCCGGAGACCACCGTTCCACCACGTGGAATAACCCGAGCCGCTCCTCATCGTCGCGCCCGGCTTTCCCTCCGCAACGAACCTCGAGTGCATCGCGGCGCCGACCAGGTCGAGCTCCATCGGTACGAGGGGGTCGTAGTTGTAGTTGAACGGATCGCGGAACGGCGGAGCGAAGATCACCGTCCCGATCGGCCCGGTCTGATGATGGTTGTACATGATCTGCGGATACCACGCTCTGAACAGAATGCTGTCCATCGCCTGCGTCTCCGGCTGCGAGGCCATGTACGAGTCACGGTTGTTGTCGTGACCGACGTACTTGTGATACAGGCGCGGCAGCCGCGAGGTCGTGCGCTTGAGCGTGTCTGCTTCGCGCATGTACCAGTTGGACACCAGCTCCTGCCCGTCCGGATTCGCTGGCACCGCCAGGATGATGTCGTCGCGGAGGAACCTGAGGGTCTCCGGATCGTTCTTGCTCACGAGCTCGTACACCGTTTGAATCAGCTGCTGTGCGCCCAGTACTTCGCTGGCGTGCAGACCTCCGTCGATCCAGACGACGGATTTGCCCTCTGTTGCCAGGGAATGCGCCTGTGCATCGGTAAGATTCTCGGCCAGCGCCAAACGCCGGGATATCTCCTGGTAGCGAGCGAGCTTCGCCTGATTCTCGGGGGATGTAATGATCGCCATCCATATCGGCCGGCCTTCTGCCGTCGTTCCGATGCGCACCAGTTTCATCC